>CAIXBT010000158.1 GCA_903917755.1 uncultured Bacteroidota bacterium | reverse complement strand
TACACTTTAGTTTTTAGTTTTGCGCAGCCTTTATCGAATTTCCTTTTGCATTGTATCAAGAATAGTTAATATTAAGCTCTTAAATGCGCCCAAAAGTTCATTTGAGATTATGAAATAATGAATTCAAACGACAATTTCTGGCGTCTCACTAAGTGGATAATCGGCATCGTGGCGGTGATATACATATTGCCATACATACTGCTGGGGAGCAACTGCTATCTACGCCTCCACGACAATCTGGAGGGTGAATGGATCTGGTTGAAAATACTGGTAGATAGCCACCGGACCTTGGGTATCTATTCCTGGGAGAAGATACCACAGATCATGAAGGGTGTGCCGCGAAATGTTTTCCCTGGTGCGTTTTCGATCAATGTAATTCTCGTCATGCTGCTAGGCATGTATAAGGCCTATTTCGTAAGCGGGTTGCTGATCCGTATCATTGGATTCTTCGGAATGATCCTGCTCCTCCGTGACTATTTCGTAGATGACCATGAGGTGAAGGAAACCAAATACATCGTTTGGCTGTGTGCTTTGATATTTGCCATCCTCCCCGTCTATGTTCCTTTTGGCATATCTGTCATGGGTCAGCCATTGCTCTTTTGGGCATTTCTGAATTTGCAGCATTACCGCCGTCTGGTGCTTAGTTATGCTATCATCATCATTTTCCCTTTTTATGCCTCTATGGTTTGGTTTGTGGTGCCGTTTGAGGTGTTGCTCGGCGTGGCTATCTGGTATTTCTACCGTAGAGAGGAGATCAGCAATCATTTTATCATCTGCGGAGTATTGCTGGTACTTATCTTCATTCAGATCAACCTTCCCATGTTGAGTCTCTCCGTATTGAACCCCGATTTTATCTCACACAGGTTGTCTTATAACCTGTATATGTTTGAAAAGCCCAATCTGATGCAATCGCTGGGAGAATTTGCGGCAACCTTCTTTATAGTCCATTATCATGTGGCTAATTTCGCACCGATAGTTGTAATGTTGGCCCTCGCGCTCACGCTGAAACGCAAAAGCGACTCTCTTCTGCCCATCATTCTGTTAGGGGCTATCATTTTCATATGTCTGTTTCAGGCTTTCTATAGCTTCGGCGAATATGCTCTGATGAACAAGTTTGCGTTCCTCAAAAGTTTCCGGTTCAACAGGTTCAGCATCCTTTTGCCATTACTTTGGATACTATCCTTCGCTTTGGCACTCCAGACGATGCGCAAATCTCCTATCCTAAAGGGTTTGGTCATACCCTTTCTATTAGTTCAATTATTCGTCGCCCTGATAGGTAATGATGAACTCCTGCACAACTATCGGACATTGCTGGGGCATCAGAAGTTTCCGACTTTCAAGAACTACATGGCGGAGAACCAGTTCACAGAGATCAAAAAATATATCGGACAGCCTATAGACAGTTATTATGTAGCTAGCTTTGCTATCAGTCCCAGCATTGCTCAGTATAACGGGTTTTATACACTCGATGCACTACTTTCAATATACGATATCAATTACAAGCATGAATTCAGAAAGATATTCGCCGGAGAAATAGCCCAAAGCCAGGATATTCAACAGTATTATGACGGATGGGGAAACAGATGCTATATTTTCAGCCATGAATTAGGGATAAAACATGCTGCATTCAATTGTAATAAATTTGAGCACAGGACGGTGAATGAACTAGCTTTCAATAAAGATGCCTTCGCTGAAATGGGCGGCAGGTATCTCATTTCGGGAGTGGAGATCAAAAACAGCGAAAAGGTGGGTTTGCATCTTGAGAAGATATTCACAGACAAGAACAGCTGGTGGGATATCTATTTATATAGTGTAAAAAAGTAAATATGCAGGATTCATTAAAACGACTTTCGCGAGTAGCATTATTTTGCTTTTTTCCATTGGCTATCATTGGAATGCAGAAACAGAAGAGTTCTCCCCGCAAAGCCATAAAATTCTATTACCTAAGCATTTTAATATTCATAATATTTTTATGTTTTCTGTCATTCTATACTTATTCAAAAGGCGGAACTTTCATAAAAGCGATAGGAACTTTCTACTAAATGCTTCTTTTTTCGGGTCAAATGCATACCTTTCGAAAAAAATTACCGAAACATGAAGCAGCGCTGCTATTATTACATTACGGGTACAGCCCAAACCGGATATCAAACTCAGAAGGTCAATATTGAGTCTGAGGATCTTTATGAAAAGGAACTGATCACTCTAGCCTTTCACATCAGCGAGCTTCACAATGCCGATAAGATATTGAAAATGTTTGGCCTCAGAGATGATACCAATTATTTCTATGAGCAATGCCGCAGTGTGATATCTGTTTCAGAGAGCCATGAAACCGCCAGCGGCAATAGCGGCTTCTCATTTCAGGTATACTTCCAGAATTTCCCTGATTCAGTCATTCACGTCAATGACCGCGCTATCGTAGTGGTGTCTCTTGAGCCCAAAGAGGGTAGTAATGCAAATAGTCTGAAAGATTACTGGATGGTAGGCTATATCCATGCGAATATCTTTGATTTCAGAGATTGTGTGGACGGCAACCTGTACGAGGGCTTCTACTACAATGTACTGCGTATCAGTGAGCGCGCTGAGAATGGCAAGAAAATTTACCGCCGTAAGAAGATATTTACTATGATCTTCTCTGTGCTCCATAGCCTTAGCACTGTATATGGGATGCATTTCGCTTACGCATCTATGGGCAAGGAAAACCGAGCTATACAGGATGCTTTAGTGTTCAATTCAAAAAAATACGACAAACACTTTGAGACATTTCCTGTAAGGACCAATACCGTTCTGAACAAATTTTTCGGTAGCAAAAGCGCCGCCAGCAAACTGATAGACATCTCACATAATACAGAAAAGCTGAAAGAGATGTATAAGATGCTCCACAGCCAAAAGGGTAGTTATCTCTTCAACAGTATCTACTCAGAGGATATGTTTTTCAAACTTCTTGATAATATCTTTGCGCATTCTAAAACCAGCAAGGTATATATGCTGCCCGATGCCAATGGCAATATCGAGGCTGCAGGTCTGGCTGTCAACTGGGGCGACTATTTCGCCCTCACACTCGAAAATCCTAAAGGTATTTTCAAATTCTTTGCTTCACTCAAACTGACTGACAGGTTGCTCTATCCGATACATCTGGTGGGTAGTGCCAGTGGTGTCAAGACCCTTCTGAAAGGTATGGCAAGTAAATATTTGCAGGAGCATAAAGTATATATATCTGTGATCAATTCTTATGATGCAGATCCCTATAAAGGCTTCAAGAAAGGGGTGATCCATGACGAGTATCTGTTTTTTATCATCACTGACAGGCTGGAGCACTTCAACAGACTAAAAGAGCAATCCAAATCTCCGGATGGTCATCCCAGATTTTTTATTGACAATCCGATCCTATAGCAGATCACCACAAGAAAAAGCAAAAGCCCAACGATTGTTGGGCTTTTGCTTTTTCTGAATTTTATCCTTTTATCTGATAAGGGTGACGCTACCCTGTTTGGATCTTTTCTCTGCATTGAGATAGACCAT
>CAIXBT010000157.1 GCA_903917755.1 uncultured Bacteroidota bacterium | reverse complement strand
CCCCTTGATGCTACACGGCTGATCCATTCGGCGCAGGTGTTTTCGCCCTTGCTTTGGAGGTTTACCGCGCCGAGGAAGGTCTGCTGAACCAGCAGTTCGGCCTCTGATGGTTTGAATCCATGAAGCTGCAGGAGGTGACCATGCATCTGGTGGAAGTAGCTCAAAAAGAAGGACCGGAGGCTTATCTGTCTGATGCTATCTTATATCTGGAGTTATTTGGAATACTGGCGATCGGCTGGCAATGGATCAAACAGGGAGTGAAAGTGGCAGAATTGAAACAGGCACAATCAAAGAGCTATTCTGCAGAATTTCTGCAATCGAAGATGTACGCCCTTCAGTACTTTTTTGAATATGAGATACCTAAAACAGAAAGCCTGATTACAAGACTGAAAAGCAGTAATAGAGTGACCATGCAGGCCACAAAGGATGAGATATTATAATATAACATTTTAAATATCAAGCTAATGAGAAGATTTAAGATTGTCATTTATCTGGTTCTGGCAGTGGCAGTGGCATATCTGATCATTATAAAACCTCGGAAGGTAAAAAGCGAATACCAGCCCTATTTTGCGCAAATGAATCAGGCGCTCAAGTCTACTCGTCCCGGCCAAAGTGCAGGAATCATCGATCTGGACAGGCTTGATTCAAACGTACATTTCGTTAGGAAAAAGCTGGGAAATGACTATCATCTGAGATTAGTGACCAAATCCCTTCCTTCGCTGGATCTGCTTAAATATCTGATGGAAAAGGGCAACACCAATAGGCTAATGGTGTTTTCGGAACCCTTTATAGCTGAGATACTTAGCGGTTTGAATACCGACTCGCTGGATATGCTTTTGGGCAAACCGCTGCCTGCAGATGCGCTCACCCGACTTTCCGCCTACAAGGGCTGGAATAAGATCAATTGGTTGGTCGATACCAAAGAAAGGCTAAATGAGTATCTGGCTTTCGCCCAAAAAGACAGTACCCATTTAAGAATTTCTCTGGAGATATATGTCGGGCTGCATAGGGGAGGTTTTGAAGCTCCTGATGACCTCGCAAATGCTATTGATGTTATTCAGCACAGCGGTCAATATCTGGAACTGACCGGACTGATGGGTTATGATGGGCATGTACCATACGTTCCTTTCTATATTAACAAACAAAAGTCTGTAAATAAGGCATTTATGGATGTGCAGCATGCTTATGGGCGATTTGTGGATGAGTTGCGTAAGCATTATGATGCCGAAACGGTTAGCAGGATGACTTTCAATAGTGGAGGAAGACATACCTATTTCTATTATCCGGAGGCCAAAGGCAAAACTCCCGTCAATGACATTGCGATGGGTTCCGGCTTTCTTGCTCCCCAGCAATTCTCCGATGTGATCGAACTAGGTCATCGGCCTGCTTTGTTTTTAAGTTCTCCGGTGCTCAAAAAGATAGAGTCATCTAAACTACCCCATGCGGAGATACTTTCTCCATTGGTAAACATTTGGGACCCCAATCTGAAAGTTTCCTACTATATGCTGGGGGG
>CAIXBT010000156.1 GCA_903917755.1 uncultured Bacteroidota bacterium | reverse complement strand
GATGAAATCTGTATTTTTGAGTATAAATCATCTATATGTTTCCTAAAAAGATCTTTAAGTGTATCATTTTGCTTCTTGCTATTTCTTCCTGTAATATAAACGGGCAGTGGGTGAAATGGAGAAAAACCAGATACGTGAAAGACAGCTTGAAGGTATAAGAATCGCCAAGCTAAAGGGTGTGTATGAAGGTCGGGCGGTCGGAAGTAAAGAAGATGTTTTATCCTTTTTGTCTAAACCGAAAAATAAAGAAGCTTTGACCTTTTTGAAGAAAGGGTACAAGTCCATAGAAATAACCAAGCTGACAGGGTTGAATATAAACACAATCACCAAAATCAAAAAGCTGGGACTTAACCAACATAATGGTGAGGGCGTGGTGGTTGAAAAACAAAAAGTTAAAAGTATCTAAATCAAGTGCGAGTCTGAATTCTGTACGTTCTTTGTACAGAGAGCCAATTTAGTTAAATATTATATTCGTTTTTTAACATTCATGCCTTTGTAAGAAATTATGCAGCGTAAAAAAATCATTTTAAATCCAGTGCATCAAAATCAACATAAGATACCACAGGTCTATCTTAGAAAATTTGGATACCGAGATACAAATAATCAATGGATGGTTTCTGTAATAAACTTAGACAATCCTTATAAAAGGACAGAAAGCATTAAGAGATTTACAGCAGAGATAAATAAGTTTGATATTAAAAGTGACCAGCCGAGTATGTTACGGCTGTTTGAAACACATAATGGTTTATTAGAGTCACAATATCATAACATACTAACAGATTTGAATAATAATGGGACTTTGAGTGATAAATCCTATACTTATTTAATCCAGTTAATAGCAAATTTAATGGCACGCTCCGATTTTTGGCGAAACCAGATATTTGATGTAATGAATAGCAGTGGGAAAGAAATATTTCTGCAATTTATAATGCAACATATTTGTCAGGGTATTGATGATTTAAAAACATTGAAGGAGAAGCCATTTTTTAGGGTGCTTGCTGACAACCCACTTGACGATGGAGTGATAAACAGAGTATTGATTTATTTTCAAAACTATATAAAAGAGAGAATCCAGCATTTTGAAATCGCAATTATCCAATCTCAAGGCAAGAAACATTGGTGGACATCCACAAATCCTGTCGCTGTTATTAATGGAGTAAAAGGAATAGAGATTTTACATAAAGAAAGTGAACTATATTTCCCCTTGTCACCGCAATATTTGATATACCTGCATCATAGAAATTCAGATGACCAATCAAATGACCTTCGGAAGTTGAATACTAATCAAATACATTTAGCCACGGATAAAGA
Source organism: uncultured Bacteroidota bacterium (assembly GCA_903917755.1). GTDB lineage: Bacteria > Bacteroidota > Bacteroidia > Chitinophagales > LD1 > UBA1941. The sequence goes on along the minus strand of CAIXBT010000156.1, from coordinate 11,152 downwards.
GAATACCGATTTACAAAACATAATTTTAGCTAATCATACAGATTATGTTATTGTTAGTGGTGAGCATATATATAATCGGGAACTGTATAACAGAAAACATCAATCGTCTAAAGGAAGGAAAAATAGTGTGTGATTTCTTTTGTTATATTTGTAAAAACATCAATACTATGAGACAAGTATTTACCCTGATAGCTCTATTAGCGATAAGTGTCTCTATTAGAGCGCAATCAATCTTGTGGGAAAAGTCTTATGGTGGGACTAAAGATGACCAGCCTCAATATGTGCTACAGACGGATGATAACGGCTTTCTGGCTGTTGGATACTCCAACTCTAATGACGGGGACGTTACTGGTCATCATGGAGATACCTCTTCATATGATTACTGGGTTACCAAGATGGATAGCAATGGTTTATTACTTTGGCAAAAATCACTGGGTGGGTCTCTGGGAGACTATGCAGAGGGAGCTATATATTCCAAAGATGGCGGGTTCGTTATTACTGGTCAATCGTATTCAAATGATGGAAACGTAACTGGTCACCACGGTTATTCAAACATGGGTGATTACTGGGTGGTGAAGATTGACAGCGTAGGCAATTTAGTTTGGCAGAAGTCGCTGGGTGGAACAGGTGATGACCAATCCGACTATATTGCTCAGACATCTGATAAAGGTTATATTTTAATTGGAAGTTCAAACTCAAATGACGGGGACGTAACGGGCAATCATGGGCTACATGATATTTGGGTGGTGAAGATTGACAGTGTAGGCAATTTAGTTTGGCAGAAGTCCTACGGTGGAAGTATGGATGACTTCGCTCAAACCATAAAACAGACTTTCGACCATGGCTACATACTTACAGGCAATTCTAACTCAAATGACGGGGACGTAACAGGCAATCATGGAAGTTTTGATTTTTGGGTGGTGAAGATTGATAGTGTAGGCAATTTAGTTTGGCAGAAGTCGCTGGGTGGAACAGGTAGCGAAGGAGCATATTCAATTCAGCAAACTACTGATAGTGGTTATATCGCTGTTGGATACTCCAGTTCAAATGACGGGGACGTAACAGGCAATCATGGAGATTGGGATTACTGGGTGGTCAAATTAAATAGCCACGGCTCATTAATATGGGAAAAGTCATTAGGTGGCTCTGGTCATGATGGCGCAAGTGATGTACAACAAACAAACGATAATGGGTATATTATTGCGGGGGCATCTCCATCAAATGACGGGGACGTAACAGGCAATCATGGAGCCACTGACTGTTGGATTGTAAAGCTTGATAGTTCTGGAGCTAAAGTTTGGGAAAAGTCATACGGTGGGTTATACTCAGAGGGCATCAACTGTATTCAGCAAATATCTAATAACAGCTTTGTTTTTATAGCCCCGTCACAATCAAATGACGGGGACGTAACAGGTCATCATGGATATTCAAGTACAAGTGATTACTGGGTGGTGAAGATTGATGGAATGCCTACTGGGATAAATAGTATCATGAATCCCTTGCTGTCTTACGTTTACCCAAACCCTACTATTGACAAACTCATACTGAAGGTAAGTAGTGATTTTGCAAAAGGTGATTATAAACTTACAGACATTACAGGAAAAGAAATTCAAGCGGGGAAAATACAAAGTGAAATCTCTGAATTGACTGTATCAGACTTAACATCTGGGCTCTATTTCTTGGAGATTATCAATCAGAACAGGCAGGTTTTTAAAGTGATAAAGCAATAAAAGAAGATTACAATTACCTAATTCAAAACTCATGGAAAACATTGTTGAGACAGTTGAACGCTTAATTGCTGGCAGAAAGTTTAAGAATACTAAAAACTCGTACGTTTATTTTTTCCATGCACCTATGTTAAAAACAGATGGGGTTTCAGTTGTAGTTGGTGACACAAACAGTTCACTCGGTACAGGTATTATACCTATTAGTTTGATGACAAAGGATGGTAAAACAACTATTCTTCTGGAAGGCTATGACGAATACATAGTGAATAACATAACAGTTCCTTTGTCCTCAAACTTTGGTTTAAAGTTGGAAATTATAGACTCCCACGGTGAGTTATTTCATCTAGTCGAATCAGAATAGATTATATTATAAACTCAGTGACCCTGATAAAGTGTATTTATTAAGCATAGGAAATAACTGGCAAATAGATGCTAATCCTACTTGTACTTGATTCGAGAAAAGCCTATCTTTGGGAGCTTGACAATCAAGCGGTTAGAGATAAAAATCTAACCGCTTTTTTATTCTTCGCAAGTATTTCGCAAGTATAAGGATGCTAGCAATTCTCTCATTTTGACTGTCAGCTTTGCTTTGCAGACACGATTCGGGATTGATGAATTATATTACATTTGAGTGTTTATCATAATAGAAACAGACCAATGGCCCTTGATATCCAACATTTAGAAAATGAGATTATAGATCAGTACCTCTACGATGAGCATCCAACCAGACCTTGGATTATTGGTTTCAGTGGTGGGAAAGATTCAACCATGTTATTGCAAGTAGTTTGGAACGCTCTAAAAAAAATAGACCCCGTTCTTCTAACAAGACAAATCTATGTGGTTTGTAACGACACTCTGGTAGAGAATCCAAGAATCGTAAAGTTCATCAACAAAACTTTAAAGAAAGTTCAGAAGGCAGCCAACGAGCAACAGATTCCGCTAATCGTTGAAGAAACAATTCCCAAACTTGACGACAGTTTTTGGGTTCGTTTAATTGGTTTGGGCTATCCAGCCCCTAACAAATTCTACAGGTGGTGCACAGAGAGATTGAAAATAAATCCGACCACACGACTGATTACAGAAAAGATCGGTGAAAACGGAGCTGCAATAATTTTGTTGGGAACACGAAGCGATGAAAGTTCAAACAGAGCAGCGTCAATTAAGAAGCATGAAATAATTGGGAAGCGTTTGCGCAAGCACCAACTGCCAAATGCTTATGTATATGCACCGCTAAAAGACATTACTACAAACGAGTTGTGGCAATACTTGAATCAAGTGCCGCCACCCTGGGGAGGAAACCACAAGGAATTGGTTACACTATATCGCAACGCAAACGCGGGCGATTGTCCACTGGTTATTGACGACACAACGCCATCATGCGGCGGCAGCCGCTTTGGGTGTTGGACTTGCACAGTCGTGAACAAAGATAAATCAATGGAAGGTTTAATAGAGAACGGAGAGGAATGGATGCAACCACTGGCTGACATCAGAAATTTTTTGATTGAGACAAGAGACAACCCCGAAATATGGAGAGAGAAACGTAGGCGGAACGGACAAATTGATGAAAACCTTTGGGGACCTCTTAAATTTGAAACGCGTGTTGAAATTCTAAAAAGAATTTTAAAAGCCCAAAAAGCAATTGAAGATACTGAAGGAGTTGAATTAATTACACATCAAGAAATGGTGCTGATTCAGTTTCACTGGTTCAGAGACTTATTTTTCAAGACAAAAGTTTCAGATGTCTATAACAGAATTTACAAAACCAAATTTGATATGAGTAAGCAAGAGGAAAAACAAAAACAAGAAAGCGACTTGCTGCGCAAGTCATGTAAGCAAGAACCGAAGGATGTTGATCTCATCCATGACTTACTTGCTTTACAGAAAACGAAAACTTTAATGATGCGGAAGCGTGGTTTACTTGATGACTTTGAAAACCGGCTTGACCAATTCATCGAAGAATCAAAAGCAAAAAAATAATCCAGAACAATGACTATTAAAGAAATTAAACTATACAACTTTCGCATTTATAAAGGGGAAAATAAAATTGACCTCTCCTCTGCTAACAAGCAGAATATTTTTATTGTAAGCGGAAGAAATGGTTTCGGGAAAACAACCTTTCTCATGTCAATGGTTTGGTGCTTGTATGGCAGAAACATGCAGGAGGTTGACGACCTCTATAAAAAGGAAATTGAAGATCAAGGAGGTTACAGCAAATACATTGCAAACTCTCTAAACCGGTTAGCAAAGTCAGAGGAAGATTATAATTTTCATGTTTCAATTAAATTCGTGAATGTGAATATTCCCGAAGTGCCTTGCAAAGAAATCACAGTAACTCGCAGTTACAATGCACTTACAAGCACTAGTGAGGAAGTTGAAGTTTTAATTGACGGCTACCCAAGTGAATTAGCAAAAGAAGTTGGACAAGAAATTTTCATTCGTGAATTCATTATGCCAATTGAAATTGCCAAGTTCTTTTTCTTTGATGCAGAAAAAATTGTAAACCTTGCTGAAGTAACAACAACAGAACAACGCAAAAGATTAAGCAGAGCATATTCAGAAGTTTTAGGAATAAAAAAATACGAGGACATCAAAGGCAACTTAGAAAACTTGCAGATGAAACTGCGTCAGGAATCAGCAAGTGCATCCGAGAAAACACAATTGGAACAACTGAAAGCTGATGTTGTGAAATATGAAATTCAAATAAAAGAGAACGAAGATAAAATCACAGGGTTCAGAGAAAACCGCAACGAAAAAAATAAGGAATCAAGAGACATACAGGAGAAACTTATCAAAGAGGGAAGTTTAATTACGGTAGAGGAACTTCAAAAAATAAGAGAGACGGAAGATGAATTGACGAGGAAGCAAACTTCTTTGCAAAACGAGTTGAAAGATTCTTACGATATCATTCCGTTTGCAATTGTCGGGGAAAAATTTCTTGATGTAAGCAAGCAACTAGAAAATGAAAACAATTTCAAGACAGCACAATTCAAAGAAGAAAATGTAAAGGGAGTAACAAATAAAATTCTCACTGACTTACTCAATACACCAAAGCCGGATGATTTAGCAATAGATCATCAGGTTCATAAGTTTTATGCAAACACTTTTGAAAAACTAATTCGCAAACATTTCTTTTCCGACACACCGCAGTTACCAGCTGATTTCAAAGTGATTCATGAATTTTCTGAAACAGAAAAAAATGAGATGCTTGCTTTATTGAGCAACATCAAACTTTCGTTTCGTGAATCTTTCAAACGCATCAATAGCGAATACAACTTAGCTCGAAATGAACTCACTGCAATTCGCAGAAGAATAAAAGATGCGGAAACAAATCAAGAGAATCCAATTATTGCGGAGTTACGTAAACGCAAAGAGGAATTGGATTAATCTGATAGCAAGTTACAGACAGATATGGGTACAGGAACACTGTTTGGCCATCCCGGCCATGGTTATCTTTGCCGGATCGGTCTTGCTATTTAAGGGGCGCTGGCTGGACAAGGCCGTATTTCTCGTTCAGGGTCTGATCGGAATTATCCTGATCAATATTATCCGACTCATATTTGTGTCGCTGGCCTGGGTGTATCTATCAGCTTATTATTTTAAGATGCACCATTCGGTGATCTATGTAGTGGCTATGTATGGCTTCATCTTCTATATGATCGTCCGCTGGATGAATAGAATGATGAAACAACAAAACCCGGACACATCAATAAAATGATCCCGGATTATCTTTCAATAAAACTTCTTGTATCCGTAAATTAAGATCCGGGCTTATTCTGCGATCTCGATATCAAACTGAACGAGGTCGATGAATTCGCGTACGCGATTCTCAATATTCTTATGACTGAGTTCTTTGAGTCTTTGTGTACCAAATTTTTCTACACAGAATGATGCCATAGCAGAACCGTAGATGATGGCACGCTTCATATTCTCGTAAGAAATATCGCGAGTTTTGTCCAGATAGCCGCAGAATCCACCCGCAAAGGTATCACCGGCACCGGTCGGGTCAAATACTTCCTCTAATGGCAGCGCAGGCGCAAAAAACACATTCTTCTCATGAAACAAGAGTGCTCCGTGTTCGCCTTTCTTGATGATGAGGTATTTCGGACCCATGGCCATGATCTTAGCAGCAGCCTTGACCAGAGAATATTCATTGGATAGCTGACGTGCCTCGGCATCATTTACCGCCAGCACATCTACCATTCCTATCACTTTTTTGAGATTGTCGATGAATGGGTCCGTCATCCAGAAATTCATCGTGTCCATCACGATCAGCTTGGGGCGTTTAGGCATTTGCCCGATCACTTTGATCTGGAGGGCAGGGTCTATATTGCCGAGCATGAGTATATCGCTATCCTTGTAGCTCTCCGGTATCTGTGGGTCGAACTCCATGAGGACGTTGAGGTCTGTGATCAGTGTATCGCGGGTGTTCATGTCCAGATGGTATTTGCCACTCCAGAAAAATGATTTCTTTCCGGCTTTGATGTCTATACCTTCGGTATCTACTCCTCTGGCGCGCAGCAGATCGAGCTCATTCATGTCAAAATCATCTCCGATCACAGAGACCAGATTGACACGTTTAGAAAAATAAGATGCTGACCATGCGATATAGGTGCCCGCGCCGCCTACTATTTTGTCGGTCTTGCCAAATGGTGTCTCGATAGCGTCGAATGCTACTGTTCCTACGGTGAGAAGTGACATGTATTGTTGTGAATTTGCGGCAAATATGTAAATAAAGTACGAAAGTCCGAAGGACAGAAAGCGATGAAACCTGTCAATCTATAAATAACTGCCACAATGAGTCGTCCGGCAGAGGAGCAGTGACTGTCATCACATTGCCATCAATAGGATGTTTGAAAGTAAGTTTTGAGGCATGAAGGGCCAGTGCGTTCTCGAGATATTTCTCCGTAGAGCCATATTTTTCGTCGCCTATTATCGGCGAACCGATATGTGCGAGCTGAGCCCTGATCTGATGATATTTTCCGGTGATCAGGTCCACCTCCAGCAGGGTTTTGCCATCTTTCTGCTTGAGGACTTTGTAGGTTAGTTTCACCTCTACCGACAGTTGGACACGTGCATCTGTGATCAGTGCGCGCTTGCCTTCTTCATCTTTGATCAGCCAGTGCTTGAGTTCGCCTTCGGTATGTGGCGGTGCCGTACTGACGATGGCCAGATAGGTCTTGCCAATATCACGGGAAGCAAACTGCTCATTGAGCAGCTTGAGCACGGAGCGTTTGCGAGCTATGAGCAGCGTGCCGCTGACAGGTTTGTCGAGACGATGGACATTCTGCAGGATATTATTGCCACGGAGGTCCAGTGCGAATTCTTTTTTCAAAAAACGGATCACACTCAGCTGGCCTCTGGCTGCCTCTTCGACCATCAGGCCCTGAGGTTTATTGACGACCATCAGATATTTATCCTGGTAAATAATGGGTATGGACAATAGCTTATATTATAGTTTTAGAAAAAGGACAGCAAAAACCAGCTAAAGACTAGCCGATCCAGCGCTTAAACCTATTCATTTTTTAGCGATAAAGAAATTCAGACCGATCAACCGATGGTATGCCTCTTAGCCATACGAGCTATGAAGCGAAACTTCTCTGCCAGCGGGAACCGTTTGAGATTGACCATTACAGCACCTTTGGTGAGCATGGTCTTCTTGGTATAGTCGATCTTTACATTTACGATCACGGCTTTTCCCTGATCGTTCATTTTAAAGGCCTTGTCCATCATTTCGTCGAGATGCATATCATTATCGATCTGAAGGAAAGGTAGACCGGCAGCGATCGCAAAACCCTCATAATTGACCTTGGCGAGTGTAGTACATGTCTTGTATTTGAGCGGTATCTTCTGAAACTCCGCTATCTGGCCCAACTCTCCATCATTGAAGATGAAAATGAGCGGAGCAATATCATAAGTGGCAGCTGTGATGACCTCCATGCCGGTCATGAGCATAGCACCATCGCCGACTATGGCCACGACACGTTTGCCGGGGTTGACCAGTTTGGCACCGATGGCAGCCGGCACACAGTAGCCCATACAGTTAAAGTCTGTGGGAGCAACGAAATGCTTGGGTTTGGCAACATTAAACAGTTCTGCAGTGAGGAAGGTATGCTTGCCGTCATCTGTCATCACTATCGTATTGTCATCTACTTTTTTCTGCAATGACTGAAAGAAATATCCCGGGGAAACAATATCGCTCTTGCGACCAGTGACCCATTCCGAGAAGTAGTCATCATTCATTTTTTTGATCGTGGCTTCATTGCTTACTCTTTGTGCTTTACGATCCGGATTTCGTTGCAGCAGTTCTTCATAGAGTGCTTTGAGAGCCTCTGCAGCATCAGCCTCGATGCATAGTTCAGCAGTATAGTTTTTATGAAAAACATTTTTGTTGATATCAATATGGATCAGCTTTTTTGGATTCTCGAGACCATAGCTGCCGGTGGCTACCTCTGCGAAACGCAGGCCCACAGCGAGCATGGCATCATGTTTTTTGAGGGCCCACTGTCCGGAGGGTTTGGCTACGGCACCCATACCTGCAGAAGTAAAGAGGGGATGCGCATTAGGGAAAACACTTTTGCCCTGAATGGTCACCGCTACAGGTGCTCCGAGCAGTTCGGCTATCTTGAGCGTATATTCAGAGGCATTGCGGGTGCCCCATCCGAAATATAGAAAGGGAAATTCTGCATTCATCAGCATATCGGCAGCCTGTCTGATAGCACTCAAGTCAAAAGATGGATTCGATCCGCTTTTTTTATAGTCAGGCATATCATTTACCACCCCTTCAAACATCTGAACATTGACGGGCATCTCTATAAAGACAGGCCCCGGTTCACCGGAGGTGGCGATATCGTAAGCCTTGTAGATAGTAGGGATGATATCTTCATGTACGTCGGTGCGAAACTGTGCTTTGGTCACCCCTTTGGTCATGACCAGCTGATCGATCTGATGGAGCTGATATTCTCTGCCCGTATCTGTGCGGGTGCCGATAGATATGACGATCATAGGCACACCATCCAGAAATGCTTCACCCATGCCACACATAGCATAGGCAGTGCCTGAGGCGGGTACGATGACCAGGCATCCGATCGTATCAGATGTACGCGACACGCCATCTGCCATGAATGATGCACCACCCTCATGCGTGACGAGGATGGGCTGTATCTTCTCAGATTTATTGAGTTCGTCATAGAGTTCGGTATTGTGAGTACCGGGTATACCAAAAGTGTATTTGACACCGATCTGCTCAAGAGCAAAAGCTGCGAGTTGTGCACCAGTTTTTTTCATCTGAATGATATTTTATTTTTATTTATCAATTTCTCTTTACCCCTAAATCCCCTGAAGAGGACTTTAATACAAGTTATACTCTTAGCCCTTTCAGTAGGAGTTACATCAATTTTCTGCCGGCTATGTGCTGTGCGGCTATCCGCCCTGTATATACACAGCCACCCAAAAATGTCCCTTCCAACGATCCTATGCCATGCATTCCACCGCCACCGAATCCCGCTGCCTCACCTACTGCATACAAGCCCTCTATGGGATGCTGCTGACCGCTGAGGTCCGGTGTGCTCAGCACTCTGCTATCCATGTCTGTCTGCATACCACCGAGTGTCTTGCGAGAGAGGATGAACTCCCTGATAGCGATAAGCGGCATAGCACTTTTATCATAGATCTTCTGAAACTTGCAGGTGCGCAGCTTGTCTCCGATATACTGCCGGGTGTGGGCTATGCGACGCAACTGCTCATCATTCATGTATCTGAAGCCTCTGTCTATATTCGCATCATAGTCAGTGATGGCCTCTTTCATATTCTTTACATCCACGTCATTAGTCCCTTGCAGTTTGTTCATTTTTTCTGCCAGTTCTTCTATGCTGTTTGCTATTACAAAATCGGGACAGTTGTCGATCATATCTTTCACCAGATCCTTATTTCCAAACAGGATAGTGGATATGAATTTAATCCATTTTTTGTCACGAATGGCTTCATTTGATTCGGCACCCGAAATGGCAAATTCGCGATGCGCGATCCTGAGGTTCATGACCTGCCAGCTATACTTCTTTTTCTGCTTGCATATCTGCTCTACCAGAAACCGCGTATCATAGGCTGTGATCAGCGGCATAGGGCCGATGCGGGCACCTGTATAGTCCAGCCACAGAGCAGACTTAGGCGGCACCAGACTGAGGCCATGGTCTTTGATCTTAGGCCGTTGATGATGCACACCTGCGGCATAGGGCCAGTTCTTGTCCAAATGAGTGATATGCCCGTCTATTTTGGCCACAGCATCATGCATAGTGCCATCGGCATAGCGATGAGAACCGTTCAGCAGGACCTCCGGTGGCGCTCCCCAGGGTTTGTGCCAGTTTTGTTTGACGCGTTCGATATTGCCGCCCATACCGCCTGCTGCGATGATGGTGACATCTCCGTATGCTTCAAAGGGTTCTTTTGTGTTTTCTGTTATGCCTCGTACACCTGTCACTCTGCCGTTTTGGGTGAGCACTTCATCTACTTTGTGTTCGAACTTCAATGTGAGCAGGGATGATGCTTTGGGGTGGTTGAGCAGCTGGCCTTCCATGACATTGGACAGCGCATGACCGGTGCCCCACACCATGTGGAAACGCGGCACGCTATTGCCTGGTTTGTACATGCCCCGCTCTACCCAATGCATGGCCGGAAAAAACGTCACTCCTAATTTTGTGATCCAATTGTAGACCTGATCGGTACAATTATACACGTAAGATTCGGCCCATTGGCGCGGATACCGGTCGCCCTCTTCAAACTCTGCCACTGACTGCCAGTCTCGCCAGGCCTGTTCAGGCGTGTCTCTGATACCGCTGAGTCTCTGCTGAGGCGTGTTGACGAAAAACATACCGCCAAAGGATTTTTTGGCGAGGCCACCCATCTGCTCGCGCACATCGCGATCCAGCAGCAAAACCTTTTTCCCCTGATTTAGCAGCTCAAAAGCCGCAGTGATACCGGCGAGACCTGCGCCTACTATGACCACATCCGAACGATAACTTTCCATTATCTTTTCATTAGTATTTTATAAAATATGACAGCTTACAAAGAAATCAGATGTTTTAAAATACAAGCATGACCGTAGTCATAAAGGAGTATGATTGGAATCCTAAAAGATGAGCTGTCAAAGATTTTCGCCGAGCTTACTCGTTCCCGTACATGGCATTCATTTCCTGTTTTGCCTTTGATCTCATTAGCTCCAACATGGGCTTTTGAGTAGAGACGAGATTGTCGGTTTCGCCGGGGTCTGAGATCAGTTCATACAGTTCTTCCTGTGTGAAGTCCTGAGTGAAAATGTATTTGTATAAAGCGGATGGCTTTTTCTCGATCATCATATACTTAGCCAGTCCAGTCTCCAGACCGTTCTTGCCTGTTTCATGATAACTGAATGGAGTTATGTCATTATTCAGCAG
>CAIXBT010000155.1 GCA_903917755.1 uncultured Bacteroidota bacterium | reverse complement strand
TTAATATCAGATTAGCTGCTACCTGCAGATTGTCAGGATACATGATGTCGTCTGAGTCGAACCAGTTTACATAATCGCCTTTTGCTTTGAATGTGCCATAATTGCGGGCTGCCGCACGCTCAGCGTTTTCTTTTTTATAATAAAATACTTTGTCAGAGAGATATTTTTGAATTACTTCTTCCGTATTGTCTTTGCTGCCGTCATCTACTATTATTACTTCGTAGTTTTTATAACCCTGAGATAAGATGCTTTCTAAAGTGACCGAAATAAGGTGTGCACGATTGTATGTGGGGACTATGATTGAAAAAAATATAGGGCTATGAGGCATGAAGGATAAAGTACGGTTTGTAAATTTTGATAAAGAAATTTCGAAGGTTCATTCACTCGGTCATTTCATTTTATAGTTTCATTCCGATTCATAAGCTGTCTTTATTTATAACGCAGAAATTCTTTTAAAGGTTCAATAACATTGAGTATCCGTAATTTAGTTTTAAACCAATTCTCGTTGTAAAGTTCTATTCTGGGTATTTCAAAAATCGAATCTTTTGCCGGATCATATAATTTCTGTTTAACCACGAGCCCTGCAATATAGCCAACCTCTTTGCTCAGTCTGATAGTAGTGTCATTGTGGCTTCCTACAGGATAGGAGATCGTTTTCGGAAAATATCCCAGATGTTTTTCTATCATCTGTCCTGAAACCAATAACTCTTCTGTTATCTCAACTTCATTACTCATTGTGCCTAACATGCAATGAGTAACCGTATGTGAACCAATGTAATGCCCTGCTTTTTTTAATTCTAACAAATCCGACCAATCCATCATTATTTTCGGTAAACCAATATCATTAAACGTTTCTGTGACACGGTTTATGACTAGATTTCTGTTCTCATGTGTTATGGTCTTAAGAAAGGGGATCAACACTCTCAGGTAGTCCATTCTTATTTCTTCAGTAGCCAGTTCAGTTACTTGGAGCTCTAAAGGTAAGAAATCAAATATTAGATTTATATTAGATTTATTGGTGTATTGAAAAATATGCTCAAGGATGTGTGTCCATGTAGGGATATTTTTGTCAATACAATCAGTTACTACATAAAAAGAAGCTTTGCAATTATATTTGGCCAGTATCGGTGCGGCATAGATCAGGTTATCCTTATATCCGTCATCAAACATAATAGTGGCAATATTAGAATTGGCCTTCGTTTTCAGATCAGGCAGGGAAATAAGGTCTTCGAGCAGCATCACCTCATAGTGCCTGCTGATATATGAGATACATTTATCAAAAAGTGAAACATCCATGGGATCCCAGAGTTCATCTCTCTGTGGGTGTACACGATGAAATAGAAAGTTCCTGATCATTTTTTTGATACTTCTGCTTCACGTTTTTTATGATGCAGGATGGTGGTTTTACAATTCAATTTTAATTACAATCCGGTATGAAAAAATGGTCGCCCCATTGAGAACGACCATTTTTGAACCTGTGTGAATATAGGAAGGTTAGGACAATAAAGGAAAGATTTGCTATGATGCAAAGGATATTTAACATAGCCAAAAAAACAATAATAAATAAAGACTATTTAGTAAGATAGTAATCCTGATTGCCATACAGCAGGTGAAGACTACTTTTAGAGTGGTCTATTATCTGATACAAAAGATTGCCATATACCGAGTCTCTGGTCTCAAGGAATTGGTTGCCATTGGTCAGATACCAGTCTCCTTGTACACTGGATGTATATCCGGTAGGTACTCTGGCTATGCTTGTGGTGATGCTGTCTATCACAAAGGCATGGGATGTAGTGTCGAAATGTGCCACAGTGTCGAGAGTATATAGAGTGTACATCTTGATACTCTGCCAGTATTGCGAAAATTTATCGCCGTTCTGAAATGTCCAGCTGAAACCTGCATGTGTCGTATCAAACCAATATGTTCGATCTGCGCCATTGACGGTATATTTTTGTAGATGCCATGTACCATCTATCTGGCCAATGAGATTTTTTTCATTACAGCCTGCTATCAACAATGCTCCGAAAAGGGAAACTAGAAAAATGGTCTTTTTCATGCCTTAGATAGAATTTCTTGAATTATTGAAGTTTTCTCATGTATCTGTCATAGCCGTTTTGCAGCAGTTCAATGCTATTGCCGGTTAGGTTCAAGACTGTAAAAGTGCCATTTGCATTAAATGAGTACTGTACATGGGCCGTATCTGTCATGACAAGCTGGCCAAATGAATTTTGAAATTGCCAGGTACCTGCATTGTGAAATGTATCGGGGCCAATGACGTTTTGCTCGGTGAACTGCCCGCCGGAGGTAAATGTGATCGTGTATTTAGTGAGCGTGTCAGCCATATAATTGGCCTGTGTCACATTAAAATATGCCAACTTGTAAATGAACCATGTTCCTGTCAGATCCTGAGTGAATTGGGTGTTTTTAGAGCAACCAGACAATAAAATAACACCCAGAATGATCACTAATGCTTTCTTCATTACTTTTTTTATTAATTGGGCTAAAATATTGATTAAATATAAAAATATCCTGTGGAATATAAAATATAATTTACGGATTCAATTCTTCGAAGGTTCCTTTGGTCCTGTTTTTTCTCACATTGTCCCATGTGAAATATTTTCCATTCATGGCCACATATACCCCGTGTGGCAATGACTGAACGAAAGCCAGTGCTGTGCCCATGTTAAACAGTCCGTCAGAACTACCGAATTTATAAGGGATCATAGCTCCTGTCAGTACTATTGTTTTATTGAGCCTGGCTTCTCCCAGCACCCTCGCTGTGACCTCCATTGTATCTGTACCGTGTGTAATCACCAGTCGGCTCTGATCGCAGCGCCGGCATTCCTTCAGGATCTGCTCCCGGTCTGCATCTGTCATCTCCAGACTGTCTATCATCATGAGTCGATCCATACTCACATCCAATGCGCATCTGCCCAGATTGAGTATCTCAGGCAGGTGTGTATCATTGAAATACAGTTTGCCATTTATCTCATCGTATTCCTTATCAAATGTACCTCCGGTGATCAATATCTTTACTGCCATAAAAAAGTCTTGTCCTGCAATATTACAACTATTACGGAGTTGAAACAGCTCTGATCAGAGTTATGAATTTAGAATTTAGGGCAGTACATAGGGAAGTTGATAGACTGATCCCTCTTTTTCTTGAAGATATAAACTACCGATATCTCTACTGCACCCTGAGACTGAGATGCACCGCTGAGGCCGGATACATTGATATCATAAGACAAACCTATACGTGTGTTGTAGACTTCCACACCGAGGTTCAGGATAGCCGCATCGAAACTGCCACCACTATTCATTCTCGTAAATCCTCCACCAAATACACCCAGATTGTCATTATTGGTTTGATAGTTGACCCCAACTCCGAAATTGTATTGCTCAGCCTTACCCTGCATCATGAAAAGGAAGGTCGGCGAAATGGTCCAGTGATCGTCGGGTCCGGCGCTGATCTCGCAGCTTCCGTGAGCCGCATATCTGCGGTTGATCCTGTTGTTCTGGTCATACAGAAAACTCTCGCGTGGAGATGCGATATGAAATACCGATACACCAAAATTATAAGCGAACTTGTCTTTAGGTCTGGATGAGAACATGATGCCTGCATTTACATCAGGATAAATGATCGGACTACTGTTGAAATTCTCTCCATTGCTGATGTTTCTATTCCAGCCGTAGCCATCGAGTTGAGATTCAAATATCAGATTCTGCATCTGGATCTGTTTCATCACAAATCCTGCCTGCAGACCGAAAGACAAATGTGATCTGCCATATCTGTCTACAGACTGGTGGTAGGCTATGGAAGCCATAGCGGAGTTAGTGCTCAGGCCACCATCGCCGGCTTTGTCATTATAAAACATCAACCCCACTCCGAACTTATTATTGTCGAGACGCTGAGAGGTGATCGAGCCGTCTACAGATGCTTCAAATGTCTGATATGGGGTCACCTGATTGAGTGTAGGTATAAGAAACCATTGATTGCGATAGTTGAAGGTAGCCCTTACCATACCGGGAAAGTTGCCCGTCATGGCGGGGTTCATAGCTACTGGCGCAGCCCACCACTGAGAGAAATGGACATCCTGAGCAAACAAATCAACGCTCAGAAATAGCAAAAAGGCTAAGTACAGTTTCTTCATACTTGAATGTATTACGATTGTAATTTAATAGTTTTTTCCTTTTTCTGCAAAATAGGCTCAGGTTTTTTATTTCGATATCAAAATGCCCTTTTTACTAACGTGATCGATTTTAGAAATAAAGGCATATGATATTTCCTTAAAGTCATTTATTAACACCCAAAAGGGAGTATAAATTAACATTGCGATATTTCATAATTTTAAAAAAATATGAGCGAAAAGCACAAATACAAATATCTTTGGTCTCGATGCAAGGTACAATCGTAAAATCTACGGGAAGTTGGTATGAGGTACGCACGGACAGCGGAGAGACGGTGCAGTGCCGACTGAAAGGTATATTCAGGCTCGACGAGACCAAAGACAATAACCCTATCGCCGTAGGAGATACTGTCACCATAGACAGAGAAGAGAACGACTGGATGATAGCTCAGATATTTGAGCGCAAAAACTATATAGTCCGGGCATCTCCTAAACATAGAGGTGCCAGACAGATACTAGCCGCCAATCTTGATCAGTGTCTGCTCATCGCCACGATGGCCAGCCCGCGTACATCTACCGGATTTATAGATCGTTTTTTGCTCACCGCAGAGGCATATCATATACCCACACTGATCGTTTTTAACAAGCAGGATATTCTCGATCAGAAAGGCTTGAAAAAGCAGGAATATGTATCGGAGATATATCGAAAAATCGGCTACCCGGTTTATTTTACTTCCACTGTCACAGGGCAGGGATTGGAAGAACTAAAAGACTTACTGAAAGATAAGACGACGTTGATATCGGGGCACTCTGGCGTGGGCAAATCGACCCTGCTCAATAAACTCGACCCTGCTCTTAATCTTCGGACCACTAATATCTCAAAACTGACCGGCAAGGGTATGCACACCACCACCAATGCCGAGATGCATTATACTTCTTTTGGCGGACGGATCATCGATACTCCCGGTATCAGAGAGTTCGGTCTCATGCACTTTCTGCCCGAAGAGATCAGTCACTACTATGTCGAGATGCGTGAACTGATACCGCAGTGCAAATTTAATAACTGTATGCATGACAATGA
The DNA here is from genome assembly GCA_903917755.1 of uncultured Bacteroidota bacterium. Lineage (GTDB taxonomy): Bacteria > Bacteroidota > Bacteroidia > Chitinophagales > LD1 > UBA1941. The sequence continues at coordinate 12,643 of CAIXBT010000155.1, read as the reverse complement.
GCCTGGCTGCGCAGTGAAGCAGGCCTATCTGGATGGCAGGATCTCTGAAGAGCGATATCTCAACTATCTGACCATCATGGCAGACTATAAGGCCAACTATAAACACTGGGAGGAATAATTTTACAATATCTCAAAACTCAATTATGCAAGTCACCATACAGCGAGTATCAGAAGCCAGTGTCACAGTGAATGGGAATCGAATATCATCGATAGGCCGAGGGCTATTAGTGCTGGCTGGTTTTGAAGATGCGGATACGAATGAGGATCTCGAATGGCTCGCGGCCAAGATCGTCAACCTGCGTATTTTTACAGATAATAATGATCTGATGAATCTGTCAGTAAAGGACGTGTGTGGAGATATCCTCATTGTATCGCAGTTTACGCTGCATGCCATGACGAAAAAAGGCAATCGTCCCTCTTTCATTCGTGCTGCGAAGCCTGATGTAGCCATTCCTCTGTATGAAAAATTCATTTTTCTGGCAGGAAAAGAACTGGGAAAGAATATAAGTACGGGGGAGTTCGGCGGAGATATGAAAGTAGCTCTCATCAACGATGGCCCCGTCACGATCAATATTGATTCAAAAAACAGAGAATGACCATGTATATTCCAAAACATTTTGAAGAAAAAGACTTGTTTGAGATCGCATCTCTGGTCAAGGAGTTTGGATTTACCACATTGATATCAGTGGCAGACGGCCAGCCAAGGGCTACTCACATGCCCCTGGAACTGATCATAGACAAAGAAGGCCTGTGGAAACTGCATGGCCACATAGCACGCGCCAATCCGCAATGGAGAGGTTTTGAAAAACAGCCTGATGTGCTAGCCGTATTCATGGGGCCTCATTCTTATGTCTCACCATCATGGTATGACCATAAGAATGTACCTACCTGGAACTATAAAGCAGTCCACCTGTCAGGAAGAGCATCTCTCATAGAGGGCGAAGCATTAGAAGCGATGCTTCGGGAACTCATGCACAGGTATGAATCCGAGCATGCAGAGAAACCGCTTTGTTTTGATGAAGTGCCTAAAGAAATAATAGACATGGACCTGCGTGGCCTGATAGGCATAGAAATAGTGGTTAGTAAAATAGAAGCGGCCAGCAAACTCAGCCAAAACAGAAATGAAGCCAGCTATGACAGTATAGTTGAAAATCTGAAAAAGATGGATGCTTATGACTCCCGCAGGGTAGCTGAGGAAATGGAAAATGTAAAGCGGAAATCTTCATAACCCCCAATGTGAACCGAGTATGAAAACCTTCCTTTCCGGTCTGATATTGATTTTAACCCTGAGCTCGTTTCATCTGTCGGGATGGAACATCCATGGAGATTGGCAGTTGAAGCGTGTCGATGGCATGACAGGCCAATTTTCTAAATATCAGGGTTGGGATTCGGCTAGGTTTGCGCAGCTATCACCTCTGGTAAAAGATTCAATAGTCCATGAATTTAATACTATGAGTAGTGTCCTCGACAGTATGACAAAATATACTAACAGAGTATGGATAGACTTATGGTTGGAATATTTTGAGAGAAGTAATTTCGACCTGTTCACGTCCACTCCCGATACGTCGCGTCTCAAGTGGTCTTTCACTAAGCAGAATGATTCGGAGATCAGGATATATGCCGATAGCGGCAGGGTCAGCACAAGGCTTCGCAGCTACTGGACGCAGAAGGACAGCATCATTGAGTTTTCTGGCTTTTTCGGCATATATAAACAACCTGTCAGATTCAAAATAGTCGAAAGGAATGATGAAAGCCTGACATTGCTTTATATCACCGGCTATGAACATTCGTTTCCCTTGCGGCTCTATTTTCGGAGGGTATCTCCGGGACAAGGCAACGATCTGACATTGTCGGGCAAGGATATCAATACCTTTAGCAGTCATGTTGTTTCAAATCAGATCAAGGTTCAGGCATACAATCATCATCCGTTTTTGATAGACCATGACAGAAGGCTGGTCATTATATCTGAAGATGGCCACGTAATAGATTCTCAATTGCTTTTCCCTGAGACAGGTGAAGGTTGTTCATCGGCCCTTTTTCAAAATGGCAATGATTTCAGATTTGTAGATTGTGATGGAGATGTCTATCAGATCGATTCAAAAAAAGGTACTATAGAGGGGGTGGATTGGGACTGGAAGGTGGCTCAGCCTGACAAAGGTTATATCGGCTCGTATTACTACAATAGTTCTTTATATTATATCCAATATCCGGATTCAGCTTTTACTTTTGATAACTTTTTTCACTCTTACGATCCCCGAAAAAATTAAAACCTCATTATGACAATACAGGAAGCACAGGACACCGTAGATCAATGGATCAAAACCACCGGCGTACGCTACTTCAGCGAGCTGACCAATACCGCCATTCTGATGGAAGAAGTAGGCGAAGTGGCACGGATCATGGCGCGGAAATACGGCGAACAATCCTTCAAAGAATCAGACAAGCAGATCGATCTGGCTGATGAAATGGCAGATGTGCTATGGGTGCTGATGTGCCTCGCCAATCAGACAGGCGTAAATCTGACAGATGCTCTGGCAAAGAATCTGGTCAAGAAGACACGCCGCGATGCGGACCGACATCAGAACAATGAAAAACTGAAATAAGCTTTCTAGTAGAAAACTATCTTTTCGGTTTTCAACCTGATCGTACCTGTAGCGTCATAATAATTCAACAGATACATTCCCGAACCCAGTTCTTCTTTTCGAATAGTTTGTCTGGCATTGGCAGCGAGGCCGGACTTTTCGACCGTTCTGCCATCCAGTGTGACTACTTCTATCATGAGGTCCCGCGGTTCATGAGATATCAGGGTCATCACCCCGTCAGACGGATTGGGGAATGCAGAAACTGACAGATCATTGCTGAGATCATTGATGCCAGATACCAAAGTAGAGTCGCAGATCACATTTAGATACATATAATGTGCTAAAATTTTGAGTGTGCTATCCATATAAAGCGATGCTGGCGGTATGAGCGGATAAGGCAATACAAACGGAGCATGAGGAGCACCATAAAATGAATAGATGGAGTCAGTTACTGTACTTAAACCCAAATGATGAAAACGATCTATCATATTGCCACCACCGAAGAAATTCTTCTTGATATCGCTCAGACCTTCTATGCTGTCATAGTAGTAAGGTACGGTGCTGTCTCCGGTGCCGTGTACACCTATCAGGATAGGGTCTCCGGGTTGTATCCATAGTGTATCGAATACCGCCCCGCAGAGATCCACTACACCTTTTATTGTGCTTGAATAGCCTGGGTTTCCGCTATTACCATCGGGCCCGCCCAGTTCTGTGAGGGAGTTTATGAGGCTGGGTGGAATAGGTCTCGAAAAATCATTAAGGTTCAATTTAAAATAAGCTTTGTTGACACCGATGAATGCACCTGCAGAGGTACCACCACAGAATATCTGTGTAGTATCTATTCTATATTGGTTGCTAGTGTAAGCATCTTTATAGAAATAACGAATAGCACCGTTCATGTCCTGTATACCCCTGATCACCGCCTGGTACATGCAGGAGTCATTGCCATTAGCCACCCCGAGCCGGTAGTCGATCGAGGCACAGACAAATCCGCGCTGAGCGAATTCCTCGCAGATCTGTACCATATCGGGGCTCTGTCTGAGGCCAGCGGTAAAACTACCCCCAAAGGCGAGGATCATAAGCGGACGATGTGCGAAATTATCTCCCTGAGGCAGATAAATGTCCATGTTAAGGGTTTGTGTGGTTCCGTCATATTTCACAGCACTGCCGTATTGGACTGTGTTGGGCCCGCTAAAGGAAAAAATTTTGTTTAGATATCGCCCGTTGCTGCATTGGGCATCTATGTCTGAGTAAAATGAAGAAAGAAATACAATACAAAAGGCGATGTAAATATTTTTCATATCTAGATTTTTATGTTAATCTAAATTTATCAAAAAAATAACATGTTCCAACAAATTGACGGAAAAATATATTTTTAAAGCATTGATTATTTTAACTTATGTGTCTTTATAATATTTAAAATAAAGTCAAATCGCAGTTTCGTAAGGAATTAACAGACTGGGTTGACTTGCTATTTGTCGACTCCCATGCCGAATAATGCAAAGTCATATTTCACCGGATCGGCAGGGTCAAACTGGCGAAGGTTTTCTGTGAGTTCGAGCACGGTCTGCCAGTCGGTTTGCGGGCGAGTGATCAGGCCCAGCCGCCGGGCATGACGCTCTACATGCACATCAAGCGGGCAGAGCAGTTGAGAAGGTTTGATCTTTTTCCATATACCAAAGTCGACCTTAGATCTATCTTGTCTCACCATCCATCTCAGATACATGTTTAAACGGGTAATTAAGGAAGTTTAATTAAAATGTATTAATTCATCATCTGATATAGTGCAGTTGTTTCTTGTTTCGGATATTAGGTTTTTCTAATAATAACGAGAGGATATCAAAGTCTGATTGCTTAAAAGCATTGCCCTCCTCCTCTGATTCAAATTGATTGAAAATGTCTTCGGCGGTGAAAAGGGATTTGTCAATAGCTTTTATTTTTGAGGGTTTTGTCAGACCAAAAGTCCTTTGATATTTCACACTATCAATCAACTCAGGGGTGATCTTATCAATATGTACTGATGTGGCTTGGGAGTCAATTATAGTTGTACCTTTTAACGTGACAGTAGCCAGAACTTTAATTTTTTTTGTCTTTAGAATTTTTGCAAACCAAAATTTTACATTTTCAAATTCCGCAAGTAGATGGTCATTGAGAATTTTGAATTCAACAATAGTATCAATCCCTTTTATTCTTTTGCTAAAGGCAACATAGCCCAGTTTGAATTGTGTATCTGAAATGTTGAGCCAAAATTCATCTTCTATCTTGTTAGGCACACCTTCTACGGGCACATCTATCAATTGAGTATTATAAAGAGGCTCTAATTTCTTGTGCTTGATGTGTGTATCCTGCCCATTGGAGAATAGATTGGAATCAATATTTGACAGGATAGAAGTGAGGTGTATTTTTTGATAACTACTTAGCAAAGGTTCTAAACTTGGCCAATCAAATTTTTCGAAAAGTAATTTGTTAATTGGTTTTTGGGGCTCTTGCTTATCAAAAATATCAAAATTGCCATGCTGGTATTCAAGTACTCTTACTTTAAGGCATTTTTCAATTCCTATATATTCTACCATCTCTACTTTCCACAATATTTTCTCGTGACTTCGAAAAGTTAAAGATTCATTGGGAATATTAGTATTCTTTATAGGAATAGACAACAGTGAGTTGAAATGAACTCTATTATTATCTATACATATGATGATTTCTTTACCCGCCATAGAAGTTAAGTTACTTGACTTTAAGATAAGTATTTTATCCTAAAGCTTGCTTCAGATCTTCCAGCAGATCCTCGATATCTTCTACTCCTACAGATAGCCTGAGCAGATTATCTACCACTCCTACGCGCTCGCGTTCTGCTTTGGGGATCGATGCATGGGTCATGGTAGCGGGATGATTGATGAGAGACTCCACACCGCCGAGCGACTCGGCCAGCGAGAATACATGAAATGAAGATGCGACCCGAAATGTATCTTCGATAGTGGCATTTTTCAGCACAATAGAGATCATGCCTCCGAAATCCCGCATTTGTTTCTTTGCGATGGCGTGATTAGGATGATCTTCGAAACCCGGCCAGTATATTTTAGCTATGCGAGGATGGGTCTTGAGATACTCAGCCACCTTTCTACCATTGAAACAATGACGCTCCATACGCAGATGCAGGGTCTTGATTCCACGCATCACCAGAAAGGAATCCATCGGGCCGGGAGTAGCGCCGCAGGAGTTGTGGATGAAAGACAGATCAGCATATATCTTTTCGTCATTCACAATGAGGGCACCCATCACTACATCACTATGACCTCCGAGATATTTGGTGACAGAGTGCATGACTATATCTGCACCCAGCGCCAGCGGGTTTTGAAGGTATGGCGATGCAAAGGTATTGTCCACTGCCAGAATGATATTATGCTCCTTTGCGATCCCGGCACATGCCTCGATATCTATGATCTGCATGGTAGGATTGGTAGGAGTTTCAGCCCATATCAGTTTAGTGTTGGCATTGACATGTTTTCTGATGTTTTCGGTATCGGTCATATTGATAAAATGAAACTTGATACCATATGGTGCGAATACCTTAGTGAACATTCTGTATGAACCACCATAGAGATCATCACCTGTTATCACCTCATCGCCGGGGCGAAGGGTCTTGATCACAGCATCTGTAGCACCCATGCCAGATGAGAAGCACAGACAGTATTTACCATCTTCCAGAGCGGCTATGTTCTTCTCGAGAGCAGCGCGGGTAGGGTTTTTGCCGCGAGCATAGGCGTAACCTTTGTTGACACCGGGACTCTCCTGCACGTAGGTAGAGGTCTGGTAGATAGGGGTCATGATGGCTCCCGTAGTCGGGTCCGGTTCTGCGCCGGCATGTATGGCTTTTGTTCCAAATTTCATATTGCAAATTTTACGGCGGCTAATTTACTCCTAAAAACCAAAGTCCCGAGATTGTATTTCCACAGGGCAATAATCTCTGGCGGATGGCTTTTTTCTTTATCTTTAGGCAAATCATTTATATGACATATACCATTATAACAGGAGCAAGCAAGGGCATAGGCCGTGCCATAGCCTATCAGCTGGCCGCTCAGGGCAGAAACCTGATATTGGTAGCGCGTTCTGAAGAGTTGCTTCAAAAGCTATGTGAGGAACTATCTGCAAAGAATGTCGATGTGAAATATCTCGTTTCTGATCTGCTCGATGAAGATGCTGCAAAGCTTCTTTTTGACTGGGTGGAAATACAGAAACTCAATGTGGATACGCTCATTAATAATGCCGGTGCGGGGCATTGGGGCAAGTTCGCTGACTGTGCTGTCGAAAAACATTTACAGGTCATGCACCTCAATATGGATGCTATGGTCACAGTGGCTTATGAATTTCTGAAACGCAGCGATGCCAGGCAGCGGAGGTATATTCTGAATACCGTGAGCACCGGCGCTTTTCAACCGGTGCCATATATGGCGGTGTACTGCGCGTCCAAGGCATTTATGCTGTCTTTTTCGCGGGCACTGAGATATGAGGTGAAGTCGCAAAATGTTTATGTGACCGCTCTCTGCCCCGGACCTACGGAAAGCGAATTTTCTGCCACGGCAGGGGTGAATAATCTGGAGAAAAACTTCTCGCGGTTTTTTATGACAGCTGAAGATGTAGCAAAAGCCGGTCTGCAGGGTCTCTGGAAAAACAAATCTGTGGTCGTGCCCGGCATGATGAATAAACTCTCCACAATGGCTGTAAACCTCACCCCGCAGGATCTGGCAGCAGCTATGTCAGCGAATATTTTTAAGAATAATTAGAGCTAAAGCGTGAAGGGCTTAACCATTTTTACCAAGTCAGTTATGATACTCATAGCAATCGATTATCTGATAATGATCTATGAGTTGATAACGAAATATTACGGACCACATCCCGCATCATACTTCTTTTGGATAGGTCCGTTTTTCTTTTGCAGCGTACTTTTATTGCCGGCACTTCTGCTGGTTATATTTTTTATGCCATGGCGCGAACAATGGTTGAAACTAAGATGGCGATTGACCATCTGTTTTTTACTCGACTTGCTTTTTGTATGGTTTATGCTCGCACACTACGCAGACTGATCTCTTGACCAACGAGTATTCCATTGTCAATTTTCAATTGATTAAAAAGCTCTGCTTATTCCTAGCACCCATCTGAATTTGACATACTGCTGAACGGCATATGGGGTACTGGAAATCACAAATGGCACATCAAAACGGAAAGTCAGCGGTTTGATATCCTGCAGGAAGCCCCATTTCTTGATAGTGAGTGCCAGTCCCGCACCTGCATCGAATCGAAGCTGCGACAGCTCCTGCTCATTGTGTGAATTAGTATAGCCCATCGCCCCCATATCGCCGAAGAGATAAGTGTTGAGTGTGAAAATGTCTTTCAGCTTTTGGTTCTTTACTTTCACTATGCGATTGAAATCCAGCTCGCCGTTAACCGCGAAACCCGAGGCACCTTTGTATGCATAGACAGCCTGCCCGTATTTGTCCATCTCGGTCATGGCATATCCGGCATAGCCTCGCAGATTGAGACCGCCGCCATATTGCAGGTGGTTCACATCACTGCCATAGCCGCTCCACTGCTGCGGTGCGAACCCCGCCGCTCTCATGTATTTATTGTCCATCATATCCTCTTCATTAGCTCCGGCAGCATATAGTGCAGACTCGCTAGGCAGGTTGTCGCCGGTGCCCAGACGCGCATATACACGTGTGCGCAGGTCCAGCCTCCATAGGCTCAGCCTGTTGATATGAGTGATCTCCAGATAGTGATAGTTAGATGTGGCGCTGAGAGTAGCTGAGCGAAGATGTGCAGTGACTGAGCCAGCAGCTATTGTTTTAGCATAGTTATAGGTTCCCGACAGATTGAGTGAGGCATTGAACCTGTTCGGTCCGTCCCAGTAGGTGCTCCATTCATTTTGGTTGACCAGATAGTTGCTCCATGTCTGATTGTGACGGGTGAATCCTTTGAAATGCAGGTCAAGTGAGAAATTGGCCGGGAAGTTTTTTATGATACCAAATTTATACATCTCATAACCATCGAGCCATCGGGACTGAAAGTAGAATGAGGTACTCCTCAGATTGCTGGTAGATCTGGTGATCGGGGTCGAATAGCTGAACATATATGACACCCATCCTGCCTGTTTGAGATCTGCATCTGAATAATGATAAGCGCCACCCTGTGCCAGATGTGTATTGAACCAGATCGTGAATTCAAATTTATGTTTCACATTAAAGTAGCTTCCTTTCATATTGTAGCCGAGCTTGAAACCATCATAGGAATTGTACCAGAGGTCAGGGCGCATCCATATGCGATATTTTTTCCAGCTCGGCGGAGGGAGGATATGCGAATCAAATCGCACTTCTACATTTTTATGCCATCTGTTATCATAGTCATTGATATCAGCCAGTCTTTCGCTGGGGTCGATGATCACATTTTTGACTCCACCGGGGATCGTGACGGTGGCTGTGTAGGCAGGCTGGAGCTTATCCCATCCGTACCATTTGGGCAGCACAGTGTCTCTGCTGCTTTGAAATTCGGCCTTGGTATGGGGCAGATCGAGTTTCTGATGCAGGTCTTTCTCATACCATGTATTTGGGATCAGATAATCATAGATGGAATCGTTTTTAGAAATCACACGCAGGTCTATCGGCATCTGCATCCTTCCTTTGCGTTTCAGCTTGATCTTGTATTGATCTTTCTCTTTTCCTTTTTGAACGGAAGCTATTTTGTAGTCAATATTCTTAGTGGTTTCCATCCATTCGTCAAAGAACCAGTTCAGGTCTATGTGAGTGAACTGAATGACAGAATTACGGAAGTCTTCGGGGTATGGATGGCAGATCTTCCATTGAGCTACATAGTGTCTTATCGCAGCCTTGAATACCGAATCGCCAAGCACATACTGAAGGTTATAGAGCATGGTGGATGTTTTGTTGTATACATGTCCGTAGCCGCCACCCTGGCCTAGTGCACCGTTAAACATATCACTGTGAGTGTTGATAGGTTCGTCGTTGTATAGTGTCGCGTCGCGCAGGTAACCCAGATATGCACGGGCGTCGCGAGTGGTAGATGGTTCGCTGAAGTGCTGCACATACTTGTTTTTATTGCGACCGGGTTTCACTGAGTCGCCGTCTATATGCTCCATGCCCCAGATGGTCAGAAACTGTGTGAAGCCCTCATCCATCATGGCGCGATAGGTCTCATTGCTGCCCAGCATACCATAGAACCAGTTGTGCCCGATCTCATGCACCAGCAGACTGTGATATTCCGGATTGCGGCCGGCATCGAGCGTGAGCATCGGATACTCCATGCCATCCTGTGCATCAGCCACGACCATTTTAGGATATTCGTACATGCCGATGTCCTGAGAGAAGCACTTGATGATCTTTGCACAATACACAGCGCTATTCTGCCATCCTGAGGCATGCGGCTCCTGACAGATACCGACACAGTGTATGCCATTCCATATCGTATCTGCTATGCGATAGGTTGGGTCTGCTGTCCATGCGAAGTCGTGTACATTGTCTGCATGATAGATCCAGGTCTTGCGCTGGTCACTTTTGTACGGCGTGATGACAGATGCTTTCTCATCCCATTTTTTGTCCTTGAAATTTCTGATCTGGAGTTTAGCCTTGAGTGTATCGGGCAGTACTTCTTTTTCATTCTGGAGGAGGCCTGTCGCCTCTACCACATAGTTGGCTGAGAAGGTCAACTCCACATCGAAAGAACCAAAGTCGCCGTAAAATTCTCTGTTGAGGTGCTGATCGGTATTCCATCCGCTCTTGCGGTCGTAGACACACATCTTTGGGTACCACTGGCAGCCATTATAGTGTGTAGACCCATCAGAGGCTTTATATTTTTTCATCCTCCTGCGTGTACTGCCGTTGTCAAAGAAGGTGCGAAATTTGATGTTAAATGTGGTGGATTGATTCGGATAGAGTGGTTTGTCTAGAAACACTTTCATGACCGTATTATCCAGCTTTGTTTTGAGTGGTTTATTGGCAGACGACATCTGGTCTATGATCGTTCCTTCTCTCGCTTTTTCATATTTGCCGTATCTTACTTTTTCGCCATTGTTTTTTTGCAAATCATCCAGATATGATCCCGGCTGAAAGGCATTTTGATATAAATTGAAATAAACGAAATAGAGCGTGTCTGGAGAGTTATTGAAATAGGTCAGCTGCTCTTCACCACCTACTATATCTGTAGCCTCATCGATATTGGCTTTAATTTTATAGGCTACATCCTGCTGCCAGTATCCTGCGAATGGAATTTTGTTTTTCCAATACATAGGATTGTAAGGAGAGCGGAACGAATTTTGTGCTACAGAGTTGAAAGAGCCAAGAATAAAAAGCGAGGCAAGAAAACTGAATAGAGGGTTTTTCATCGTTTATATTATTGCCGCCAAAACTATGAAAAATATGAATTTCGCGGAGATAAACCCTCACCGGTATCAGATTACGTTATTTGCAACTTGCGTCTCTTTGTATTCTCGCTAAAGGAGATCATACGTTGCTGCTGTGCATCCCAAAGATTAGCACGTACTGTCTTGAAACTTTGCCACAGATTTATCGCATTTACATGTTTTTCGAATAGAGCATTATTGCGATGGCATTTAGGCAGGTTGTAGTTAGGTATGGTAGGGCAGAGGTGGTGAATATGGTGGAAACCTATATTGCCGGTGAGCCACTGAAGCGGGAGTGGCAGTCTGTAATAAGTACTGCCCTTGATAGCAGAGAGCACATAGTTCCAATTGTCTTTCCCATTCTTATAGATATTCTCATACTGATGCTGGATATAAAAAAACCACAGTGCGTATGTGCCGAAGAAAAACAGATTGATGAACTGCACAAGGAGGAATTTTTTCCATCCTAAGAAGTATGCAAGAACAGTATACAATAAGACAAAGACGAGATTGCTGATCGTGACACTCTTTCTCACTTTTTCAAACCCCCCTTCACGCAGAAATGCAAAACGGTTATACAGGACCACATATATGAAACCACCCACTGTAAAAAGGTAAAATGGGCTACGATAGATACGATAGCGCACCTTGCCCCATGTGGTCAAAGCATTATACTGCTCTGTGGTCAGGCATTCTACATCGCCCACATCGCTGTATTCAAGCTGGCCGTTGTGAGCATGGTGAAAGTCATGAGATTTAGCCCAGTATTTATAAGGGATCACAGTGAATGCACTTGACACCGTACCGATGATATCATTAGCTATCTGGCTGCGGGTGAACGAGCGGTGGCCACAGTCATGCTGGATGATAAAAATGCGGCCAAGCAGAAATCCGTTCAGCGCTGCGATGAGAATGGTGAACAATACCGAATGATCGTAAAGGTAAAATTGGAGAGCCCACAACCCGATATAGAAACTAAAACTATTAAGCAGTTGAATAACAGCCTTGCTAGTGCTGGGACGTTGGTATTGTTTGAGTTGTTGATTCCAGTTTTTGAAGTCTGCGAGTACTTGCTCTGAATTGAATGAATATGCCATGATTTTGTAGATGAGCGGCAAATCTACTGAATTAACAGCTAACCATTAGCCAAGCTTTACTAATTTCAGTATATCTGCCAAAGAAAGCGGTGACCTGCGGATCAATGATTGATGATCAAACCCGTGAAATTTGGTGCGATCTTATTGTCTTCAAAAAAGTCTTCAGTAGCACGGGGAGACATTACAAAGGGGATCTGTTTCCAATCTTTGTATTTGTCCAGTAGCTCTTTTTTTCGATTATTGTCCAAAGATGCCAGCTTCATATCTGTAAAAAAGTCTTTGAAGTTATTGATCACTTCTATGCCGCCCACTTCGCCATGTCCGGGTACGACCTTGTTTATGTCAAATCTCTGCGGCAAATATTCGAAAGCCCTGAGATAGCCATATCCATTGGCTTTATATTGAGAAAACATGGCAGGGGCCTGCTGATTCAGGACCACATCTCCGCAGAAAAGCATTTTTCTATTGTGCAGATAGACGAAAACGTCGCTTTGTGTGTGGGCATTCCAAGGAAGATTTATGATGGTGACTGTTTCGTCGCCCATTTTGAATGT
>CAIXBT010000154.1 GCA_903917755.1 uncultured Bacteroidota bacterium | reverse complement strand
GCGGGCGGTTCGAGGCCGAGATTCTGCCATGCATCGATAATGATGCTGATCCCATAGTCACGCGAGCCGTGATATACAGTGCCCTGATTGAAACTTTCTATATCTCCTGTGAAGGTAGTACCCTTGATATCTGTGATGCTGATATTGCCTAATTTTGTTGCCATGTTCCGTTTTTGATCAGGCCTGATAATACTCGTTGCCCTCTTTGTCTATATAAAATCCAATGATGCTTTTTGACTTATTCATATCACCATAAAAAGCCCATGCGAGGCCATTTTCAAAATTGCCGACCCTTGTGTATTTGAAGTCGATGATGGTCTTTCCTGTTTTGTCGATGTATCCCCATTTGTCGCTCTTTCTGACGGCTGCCAGTCCCTCCGAAAAATCCCTTACTTCAAGAAAATCGCGCATGATCACTTCTCTGCCGCTGCTGTCCATATAACCCTAGGCGTGAGGTATCTCTTTTCTGCCTTTGATGATCACGACCCCGTATCTTTGGTTTGTATAGCCAGCCAGACCCTCATGAAAATCATTCACCTGAGCATATACGCCCGGTACTAATTGGTTTCCTGCACGATCTACCCAGGCGTGGCTGATACTGTCGGTTTTGACCCGAGAGATACCATCGCTAAAACCAAAGATCGCCACAAATTTAGTCGGAAAGCGAAGCGCCTCGGGGACTGGCTGGTCTATAGAGATAAATCCCGTCTTATCATTCTTTCGCACCTTGATCCAGCCCATTTCATCTGCTTCGAAGATCCAGTCATAGGCACAGGGAACGGCTATCTCGCCCTTGCTGTCTATGAGTCCGAACTTAGCATTTTTTCGATAGGAATATAAACCTTTGGCGATAGTATCATATACATAACCCGGCAGATCGAATTGCTTTTCCCCTTTTTTATTGTACAGACTGCTGCCCGATTTTTCATGGCGTGCCATGGTCAGTCCATTTTCAAAGAAAAAAGGATCGCAGAAATGTGCCTGAATCATCAGTTCACCTGCAGTATTGACGGCACCCCATTTGTCGCCGATCTTGACCGCTGCCAGACCATCGCTGAAATTCACCACGTCATCATATTGCGGCTGTATGAGTACATCGCCCTTTTCATTAGTGAAACCCCACTTAGTACCTTTTTGTACTGCTATCGGGCCATCGCTGTCGTGAAGGTGAGGTGTGTATGCAAAAGGAGAGACAGGGCCGCCGGTTTTGCATTGAGATAGTTTGTAGATAAACGGAGAAACGACATTGCCAGCAGTATCAATGAAGCCGAGCTTGCCGTCTTTTCTGACTAGAATATATTTTTCGGATAGACGTACAGGTAGCGGGATGTCGGTAGAGTATTTGCTGATCAGGAGATCATAGACGGGATCGATCACAGGTTTGCGATCAGGAGTGACATAGCCCCATTTATCTCCGCGTCGATAGGGTATGAGGGAATATGTGCCGTTCTTCTCTTTCTGTCCTCCCATGATTTGTAATTTGTTCAGTAATATAGATATTCTGAACAAGCTGGCAAAAATCTTTTTGTACTCTCTTCATGCAATGTTAAAATAGAAAGCGAAATCGGAATGCTGCTGATGATTCCATGTTATTTTAGGTAATATAAGACCTTGCCTAAAACATACTCCTGTCTGTCATTTGGGAGTAATTCACTATATTTTAGCTGCCATTATCCTATAACCTCTTATTTTTTAACATAAGCCTCGGAATGGTGCAAGTCGAAGATGTGCTTATCTTCGCGTAAAATTAATAATAGATGAAGCTTGACATCCTCGCCATTGGTGCTCATCCGGATGATATAGAACTGAGCTGCGGTGGCACTATCCTATCTCATATAGCCCAGGGCCTCAAAGTGGGTATACTCGATCTGACCCGTGGTGAAATGGGCACCAGAGGCACGGCAGAATCACGTAAGTCTGAGGCCGATAACGCCGCAAAAATACTCGGGGCTACTGTGAGAGAGAATGCCGGTTTCGCTGATTGTTTTTTTCAGAATGACAAGGGACACCAGCTGGAGCTGATAAAATATATCAGAAAATATCAACCCGATATCATACTGACCAATGCCATACATGACCGCCATCCTGACCATGCTCGTGCAGCACAACTGACGGAGGATGCTGTATTTCTCAGTGGCTTGTCTAAGATCGAGACCCGGATGAACGGTGAGATCCAGAAGGCATTTCGCCCGAGGGTCGTATATCACTATATTCAGTCTCTCGATGTCACACCTGACCTGGCGGTAGATATCAGTCCTTTTTTCGAAAAGAAGATCGAGGCCATCAAGGCATACAAGACACAGTTTTATGATCCGGATTCAAAGGACCCTGAGACTTTTATTTCTTCACCCGATTTTCTGGAGTTCATCAAGAGCCGTGCATCGCATTTCGGGGTGCCGCTGGGAGTGAATTATGCCGAAGGATATACCTGCAAGAGGCTGATCGGCGTTTATAACATGAAAGATATTTTCTAAAAAATGGCACACGACCATCACCATCACGATCATCATCATGCTCCGGTTCTGACCGGGGTCAATACTGCGTTTGTGATCGGTATCATTTTCAATTTTCTTTTCGTCCTCATCGAGGTGGTGGTGGGGCTATCTATCCATTCGCTCTCGCTGCTGAGTGATGCAGGTCACAATCTGGCAGATGTGGCGGCCCTGGCCCTTGCATTGCTGGCATATCGTCTCGCAGATGTCAAACCGACCGACCGCTATACATATGGCCTTCGCAAGACGTCTATACTTGTGGCATTGCTCAATGCAGTCGTGCTGCTCATATCTATCGGTGCTATAGCCTATGAGGCGGTGGAGCGTTTCATTCATCCCGAGCCACTGCCCGGTATGACCATAGCCATCGTAGCAGGCATAGGCATCCTGATCAATACGGGTACAGCCTTGCTCTTCATGAGGCAGAAAGACAAAGATCTCAATATACGAGCTGCCTATATACATCTCGCATCAGATGCTGTGGTTTCGCTGGCGCTGGTGATCGGCGGCATCATTATATTTTATACTGGAATATTCAGGATAGATGCAGTGCTCAGTCTGATCGTAGCGGCTGTGATCGTAGGCAGTGCATGGCGACTGCTGAGAGACAGTCTGCGCTTATCTCTCGACGGTGTGCCTGAAGGTATAGATATCGATCAGGTCAGAGAGGTGATCAAAAAAGTGGTGGGGGTCAGAGATATTCATCACATACATATCTGGGCCATCAGTACTACGGTCAATGCACTCACGGCCCATCTGGTGATAGACGATGCCACCTCTGCCGGCAGGGAATCTGAGATAAAGAAAAAGATAAGGCATGATCTGGCGCATATCAATATTCAGCATGCTACTCTGGAGACCGAACAGATGGGACAGCTCTGCGATACTGCTGAATGTGAAGAAGATGTGCATCATCATTAACCCTCTGCTGAAGAGAAATAGCTGTTAGTTGAAAATCAGCATCAATAGATGATGTTAATTTTTGCTTTGTGATAAACTTTATGAAATTTATAGGGTCACACCTATTGATAATCATTAAAATATAATAGAGATGAAAAAATTACTGATAGTTTCCTTTCTGATCGCGGGGTTCATATACTCGGCCGGTGCTATGGGTCATTTTCACAGATCACCTCATCATCATGGCCATCATCACCATCATCATACTCATCTGACCTCTCCTCAGGAGCAGAAACCTGCACATTGATATTATTTATTTCCTGAGTTCTGCGTCGAAGGCTTCGCTGAGTTCCGCCTTGCGCTTCACATCCAGTTTGTATATCCCTTTTTCGTCAGAAGCTTTGTCCGCATATGCTTTTGTACATTCGTCAATGATCCTGCTCTGCTCTGCAAACAGCGCACAGAAACGGCAATAGGCCATATGCAACCATAGCCCTATCCGTTCGGAAAAATCGAGTTTCTGATCTCTTTTTTTCTCGACCAGAGCAGTGGCCTGCTCGCATGTCATCATTATTTTACCCTTTAGTGCCATTATTATTCAGTGAACCAGTTTTTCTCCAGACATTCTCTCAGCATCAGTTTTGCCCTGTGCATCATTACCCAAAAGTTAGACGGGGTGATCTGCAATTCTTTACAAATTTCTTCCGTATCCAGATCTTCCATATTTCTGAGGGTGAAAGCCGCAGCTGTTTTTTCGGGCAGTTTGGTCAAACACTTCTTCAAAATTGCATAAAATTCATCGCTATCAACAGATGTTTCAAAGTCTTTTTTCCAGATCTTCGGAGATGCAGTGTCAGTCCAATGGCCGGAACTCATCGTGGTTTCTTCAAAGAAATGATCTCTCGTGCCATCTGCTCCCTGCACCGGTTTATCAAAAATATTCAGCTCGTTCTGAGTGGATTTCTTGCGATAGTGATCGATTATTTTTCTTTTGAGAATGGAGATGAGCCAGGTTTTTTCAGAGGCATTGTGGAGGAAAGTATCGCGCGCCCTGAGTGCTGAGAAAAATGTATCCTGCACCAGATCCTCCGCCACTTCCTCTTTGCGCAGACGGGCATAGGCGAAACTATACAGATAGTCGGAGTATCGTTCTATCCATTTTTCGGGTTCCAGATCTAGTCCTTTTTCTTCTGCCACCTAAGTAGTTTACCGCATTATGCAGGGTAAATCTAATTCATTTTCGGATAAAATATTTTTTGAAATCGTGTTTTATCTCTCCACAACGAACCTGTGAGTAGATTGCTGCGAGCCGCTTTGGAGTTTAATGAAATATACGCCGGGTGCCCAGCCATTGACAGTAATAATGTTTGTTGTTTCAGTGAAAAGTCCTGCTGAGATCCTTTGGCCCATGAGATCGAATATCATATAATCAGTCGGACTGTTCGTACCTGATATATTGATCTTATTGACTGCCGGATTCGGATATAATTTAAAAGCAGGATCAGTTGGGACATTAGTAATAGCAGCAAGGGTCGGATCAGGCTGGATACCGATCAATGCTGTCTGAGTCAGGTCCCAGTTTTCGGCACCGGGATTGAGATCGGTAGTGAGAAAATATCCATTATCGCTGCCGCCCCAGCCCCAGTTCATGTGCAGCATCCCGGTGGCATCATAACCATCGCAAACCCATGCGTGGCCGCCGATATTGCCTGTGTCCTGCCCGGAATATAAAACAGGGCGACCCAGCATCAGTTCATTTTCGATCATAGATTGCCATGCCACAGGAGTGTAGTCGGTCTTCTGTACATATTTGATGGTATGTGCATCATAACCGAAATAGCTTGTGAAAGAATTCAGCGCAGATGGGTGACCGGGATATGCCAGATATGCGGCACTACCATGCGCACTGTAATTCATGGCCATACTCACACCACATTGATACATGAGCGTAGCAATGGGTGCATTATCATCTGTGAGTGAGAGCGGCATTTGAGACCAGAGATACGATGTAGCCCCGAAATCTGCATTGAGTCTGCCGATATTATAGCTATAGCCAGCATGCTGCGAATCAACATAACTGTAGGAGCCAATGCCCTGTGCAGGATATGACCAGAACTTCATGATCTGTGCCATAGCTGTAGCCACACATCCTGTCACAGACCTGCCGTGATTTGCGCTGTCGTATGGGCACATGGAATTGTAAAAGGGCGATTGCGCCCAGGTAGTCGTGAGCATGGGGCTGACGATGCTGTTTCTTAGTACCGGCTGCTGCCCGCTGAGATAGACAGACCATGCAGCAGAAACCTGTGCAGCAGAAATATTCTGAAGCGCTGCCTGATGAATGCCTGCTGCTGTATGTTTGATCCAGCTACTGATGCCGATCTCTGGATAGTCCGCTCTGAAATTTGTTTCTGTGGAATAAGCCAATACCGGTGTCACTTGGTCTGTGGCCGAGACGATCACGAAGCCATTATCAATATCGAAAACATAAAAATCGATGTTGCCATCGTTTTCGCTTTGTGTGAAATTAAGAGTGGCTGTGAGAGGAGAATGGGAATTGGTGGCAGTCTGATAGAAATTGATAGCTACCATCTGCGCCGTGTCAGGGCTCACCACTTTTGCATTTCCATTTATATGGAATAAAATCATCAACAAAATGGCACTGCTTATCTTCATACTGAAATTGTGGTGAACTATAATTCAGTACGTTATAATGTTAGCTAAGTTGCTTTTTATGATGTTAAATATCTATGAAAATGCTAATAACAAACAGGTTGTTGTAATTCTTTTAGAACCCCATCTCTCTTTTCACTTCTGCTACTGCCATGAGTAGCTCATCTATATCACCGCCGAAGATATGACCTATATTACCGATGCGGAAACAATTGGCTTTGGTGAGCTTGCCGGGATAAATGATAAACCCTCTATCGTTGAGCATTTCGTAGAAGGTTTTAAAGTTGAAGCGCGGGCTGGCGGGGTATAGATAGGTGCTGATGATGTAACCCTGTTTTTCTTCGGGCAGGTATAGTTTGAAGCTCATATCACGCATGCCCAGTTTCAGGAACTCATGATTTTTGCGATAGCGAGCTGCCCTAGCTTCTATGCCGCCCTCTTTTTCGAGTTCTGCCAGTGCCTGATGAAAGGCCACCAGTGAGTGTGTAGGAGGTGTGAAGCGAAACTGACCGTCATTCTCCAGTCCTTTCCACTGTGCATAGAGATCGAGAGATAATGTGCGGGCTTGTCCTTCACATTTTTGGAGAAGGTCTTTTTTGCAGATCACAAACGAAAATCCCGGTACGCCTTCGATACATTTATTAGACGATGAAATGAGAAAGTCGATCTTACATTTTTTGAGATCGATAGGCACTGCACCAAAACTGCTCATCGCATCAACGATAAACGTGCAATGGTATTCCTCAGCCAGATGACCGATAGGCTCCAGCGGATTGATGATGCCCGTCGTGGTCTCGCTGTGTATCATGGCCAGATGGGTATAGCCGCCTTTCATCAGTTCATCGCGGACAGCAGTAGTGTCAGGCCATTCATTTTCTTCAAACATCAAGGTGTGAGATTTGATATGATGGATGGCTGCCATTTTTGCTATTCGTTCGCCATAGACACCGTTTATGACCACCAGCAGTTTATCGTCTGGCCCGATGGCAGAGCTGATCACAGATTCCACCCCGAATGTGCCCGAGCCCTGCATCAGCACGGTCTCATATCCCTCCTCTTTGCTCACATCAGCCAGTTTGAGCAGGTCATTTCGTATATCCTGTACTATTTTGACAAAGTGAAGATCACGTGAGCCGTAATCCTTCAGCATGGCCTGTTTCACGGTGAGGCTGGTAGTAAGCGGCCCCGGTGTGAAAAGCAGTTTTTCACCCACCATTTCTTCTGTCCCCCTTTTCATAAAAGAATGATTTTGAGCGTTAAATGTACTTGCAGCCAACAGAAGAATGCATGACAGTAGTCAAAGAGGCCAATGATAAAAGTCACAAAAAAGCCCGCAGTATGAACTGCAGGCTATGAAGTGAAGATCAATTATTATCTCAATATCCGAATATCTGCTCCAGTGTCAGCTCTTTGACAGGGCCGAGTTTAGCGAGGGTTTTGAGGTCGAGGTCACCCTTGCCGCCGAGCACCAGATAGACATACTTTTTGCCTTTTACATGCTTGTCAAAGAAATCATGCACGTCTTTCATTGTCATAGATTGGGCATCCATATAGATGTCCTTGCGGATATCGTAGTCGAGACCGCGTTTCTGAGCACGCTGGAAGGCCCAGTAGATAGCATCTCTGGTTATCCAGTCGCTCTCTATGTTTTTGAGCAGAGACTGTCGGGACAGGTCAAAGTTTCTCTGCGCCTCCGGCAGATCATTGAGCAGTTTGGTCACTTCTGTCACAGCTGTCTGCATTTTGTCTGCCTGTGTGCCTACATATGCCAGCACAGAAAATTTATCGTCTTTTTTAGCCGGCATACGATACTGCCCGAACACCGAGTATGCCAGTGCCTGCTTCTCACGTATCTCCTGAAACAGCACGGATGACATATTGCCTCCATAATATTCGTTGAACATCGACAGACTTGGCACGAGGTCCTTGTTATACTTCTCATCCCATGAGAACATGATGATCTCGGCCTGTTTCATCGGATAGGTAGCATAGTAGACCTGAGTCTCGGATGGCTGCTCAGGATATTTTACCGCAGCCGGATATTCCTTAGGCGCATCTGATACGAGATGCATAAGATCGAGAGATGCAGTGGCTCGGCTCAGGTCATTCTGTCCGTAGTAGAATATCTTGTGCTTATACTCATGGAGCGATTTGATCAGTGATACGAGGTCTTCTGCTTTCACATGCTGCAGCTCATCATTGCTCAGTACATCATTGAAAGGATTTTTCTCTCCATACTGCCCATAGCTTACCAGACCTGAGAAGAGGATAGTTTCCTTGCTGAGTTTAGCATCTGCGCGTTTTTTGACCAGGTCTGCCACCAGATGGTCATACACGGTCTGATCAGGTTTTACATTCGCCAGCAGATATTCGAAGAGTTTGATGCCTTCATCCAGATGCTCTTCGAGACCGGAGAGCGTGATATACACCTGATCGCGGGATGAGTTGACACCGAAGCTCAGGCCCAGTTTATAAAACTCCTGTTTCAACTGTGCGGCAGTATATTTATCAGTGCCGAGATAGGGCAGATAGTCAAAAGCCAGGCCCAGTTTTTTGTTGTTATCGGTACCCATATCAAAAATGTAATTCATCGAGAAGGTCTTGTTCACATCGTTTCTGATATAATCGACCTGCACCCCTTTGCTGAGTTTGCCATGCTGAATATCATTCGCGAAATCGCAGAACTTAGGCACTGCTTTGCCGAAAGGAATAGAGTCAATATGCGCCCTGAATGCAGACACGGAATCTTTGTTGAGGACCACAGGTGTGATGGTCGGTTTCTCGACTTTGAATAGTTTCGGTTCGCCCATACGTTTGTAGCAGACCGCATAGTTGGTGCCATAATGAGCCTTTGCGAAATTTACAATATCAGCTTTGGTGATCTGAGAGAGCACATCTATTTCCTGCCTTCTTCTTTCGAGCGGAATGTCTTTTACGAAAGCCCACACTACATCAAATACGCGGCCCTGATTAGACTCAGCCTGTTTCATCATATCCAGTTTCATATTGGAGATGATGGCAGGCAGCAGCCAGTCCGGGAAATTGCCCTGTTTCACAGAGTCAACCTGAGAGAGCAGCAGGTCTCTGACCTCTTCGAGCGACTGGCCTTCTTTGGGCTGGCCATATAGTTTCTGAACGGTATAATCTCTGTTGTCCTGATACTCACTTCTGGCATCTATCACCTTTTGTTTCAGTTTCAGATTGAGATCGATGAGGCCTGAGCCTTTGCCGTTTGCGAGGATGGCATCGATGAGTTTCACATACAGATAGTCTCTGGTATCAGCACCACCAAAGCGATAACCGATGTACACATGCTCCGGCTCATGCCCGAATGTCTGCGTATAGAGCGGTTGCTTGATCTCCACCGGTGCATTGGCGGTAAATTTAGGTACCTCTTTTTGTTTCCATGAGCCAAAATACTTTTCGATCAGTGCAATGGTACTGTCCGGATCGAGGTCGCCGCTCAGCACGATAGCACAGTTGTTTGGTACATAATAGGTGTTGAAATAATTATGGATATTGACCATAGACGGGTTCTTCAGATGGCTGCTGAGACCGATAGTGGTCTGCGAACCGTATGGGTGATTTGGCATCAGCAGTGAGTCCACTGCCTGACCCGACCACTCTGCATCTTCGGCGGTATTGCGATTGAATTCTTCATACACTGCTTCGAGTTCGGTGTGAAATATACGCAGCTCCAGATCCTGAAAACGATCACCCTCTATCGCGAGCCATTTCTCCAGACTGGTAGATGGGATATCGTTGACATAGCAGGTCAGGTCACGATCTGTGAAAGCATTGGTACCCTTAGCTCCGAGCGAGGAGACCATCTTGTCATATTCATTCGGTATGGTCCATTTTGAAGCTTCATAAGACATGGAGTCTATCTGCTTGTAGATGGCTTTTTTCTTTGTTTCATCAGGTTCGAGTCTTCTTTTCTCAAAGAGATCTGACAGTGCATCGAGATAGGGTTTTTCCTGAGCATAATCTACCGTGCCGTAATGCGAGGTGCCTTTAAACAGCATATGCTCCAGATAGTGAGCGAGACCGGTGGTCTGAGGCGGATCAAATTTAGAACCGGCCTTGACAGTGATTGCTGTCTGAATGCGAGGTGCATTTTTATTGACTGAAATGAATACAGTCAGCCCGTTCTTCAGTTTGTATTCCTTTACCGGAAAGTAATCACCGGATTCGGAGACTCCACCCAGAGGTTTGTCACGATGACAGGAAGAAAGCAGGGCTATCAAGCCAACAAAAATGACCAGTTTAAGTTTCATGGATATTTAATTTTGAATTAAACCTAATGTTTTATATGTAAAAAGACAAAAGCTGTATTTCTGTCTCAAACTGAAAAGAATCAAAGTTGATTTGACTGAAAGAGTCAATCGATTCGCTATCAAATCCATATATTTCGCCAAAATCACCTGAATGTTACGAAATCTATTTCTCTTGTTTTTTGCATGTTCGCTTTATGGTCATTCAGCGCATGCACAGGCAGTGATGCTGGATACAGCCCGTGACCACTACATGAAAATAGATGATGTACGCCTTCACTACAAGGTCTGGGGCAAAGGTGAGCCCATACTGCTCCTGCATGGTGCTATGGAATACTGGAGAGAATGGGAACGCCAGATACCAGCGCTCGCCAAAGAATACAAAGTGATAGCCGTAGATACGCGCGGTCACGGACAGTCGACATTCACGGACAGGGAGCTGAGTTATGAGTTATTCGCTGATGATATGCTCGCACTGCTGGCTAAAATGAATATTGACAGTATCAATGTGGTGGGCTTCGGAGATGGTGGGATCATCGGTATGATTATGGCAACGAAACAAGCCTACAGAATTCATAAACTCGTGGCGATCGGCTCCAATATCAGTGCAGATACGAATGCTGTGTACCGCACCGTACTCGAAAAAGTACGAGGATGGGATTTTGATAAAATGGCATTTTACCTTCAGGTGAAATTTAAGGAGAATCCCAATCCGAAACTACTGCCACTATTGGCAAAAAGGATGCAGCATCTGCTTCTCACTCAGCCCAATCTTAAACTCGATGATCTGAACAAGATCAAATGCCCCACTCTCATCATGGCAGGCGATCATGACTTTATCAAGATGGCGCACATCAGTTATATCTACGAAAATCTTCCTGATGGATACCTGAGCATCATACCTGCGGGTACACATTATTGCAATAAGGAAAAGTATCAGGTGGTCAATACGACCATCCTCGACTTTCTGCGATGGAAAGCGGAACATGTGAGCCGCTTCTGACAGTGTATTATCACATCTTCACATTCGGGCTGCACCCGCTGAAAGTATTGGAACTGACTATGGTCGATGTGTTATAGGTAGGCGGCACTGTAGGCGGACCATCAGTGGCCGATACATATATTCCCGCAGATCCGCTATTCGCAAAACTGCAATTCTGCACATTGATACTACGTGCCACCGGGATATACATATAAGTAGAAAGCTCACCGACACTATTGGCATATATTTCGATAGGGTAGGCAGGTATTCCGCCGCCATCAAAGAATGTGCAATACTGGAAATTGTTCAAGGTGTTATTGCTCTGTACGATCACCGAGCCCCAATACCCTGCCGTGGCCTGCAGCCCTTTTATGGTGATCCTGTTGCCGGCGGTACCTACTGCATTGATACTGCCTGTGGTCTGACACAGTATGTTGGTACCGCTGCCCATGACCAGTGTGGTGCCTGCATTGATGATCAGATTATTATCTATGGTCACACCTGAATTGCTGCCGGTCTGTACTATCAGATATGGCACAGACAGAGGATTGAGTGTCACGTTCACTTTGACTTCAGAAGATAATATTCCGATGTAGTTATTCTGATTGGCTGTGAAAGTATTGCCGCTACCTATCGAAGAAACACCATGACAATAACCGATGATCGGGTAGCTGCCGTTTGCCGTCACAGTGTTATTGCTGAAAGATGAAAATGCGGATACATCCTGCGTATTATAGAAAGTAGAGAGATAGATGCCAGCATCGCTGCTGCCGCTGATGGTGCAGTTTGTAAAACTCGCTGACCCGTCCTGGATGGTCACGTCTGCCCCGAATTTAGCGCCGGTACTGGCACCCGCATCGCTGATGGTGCAATAAGCAAAGGTATTATTCAGTGAAATAGAATTGATGAAAATACCCTGCCAGTATCCGGGTGTGGATTGGTTTCCTTTGAAGGATATAGGCATAGCCGAAGTGCCCGTAGCGATCAGACTGCCACCTGCATCTACCGTCAGGCTATTGCCCTGAGAGAAAAGAAGCGAGGTGCCCGGAGCGATGGTAAGGGTCGCACCGTTTGCCACTTCTATATTGCAGCTCACGGTGTATATACCGGCGGGGATCGTCGTGTTGGTAGTGATGTGGCTCAGGTTTGAACAGTTGAACGTGTACTGAGCATTGTTGTTTTTCGTGCAGGAGCTGATGGTCAGTATCAGTGCTGCTGCTATCAGAAAGAGGATCTGTTTTTTCATTGTATGATTTTTTTGAGGTCAGATATTTTGTGCTAATTGCAAGGCAAGATTAGCCTTAGGCATAAACTCCCGCAAACCAAAACATAATTCATTTTAGGAAACATGAGGAAAATCATTCCGGTTGAATAATATATAAAAACGGATAAAGGATTTTATCTGCGAAAAAAGGACAGTGAGGGCCCCAATTTAGACTAGCTTTTCAGATCATTCACCTAAAAGGTGCTAAAAAATTAAATAAACTGACAGCTTGTAGTAATTTTAGCGGGCTTTGTGCTTGCACTGCTCAAGATGATGAAAATGATGAAGAGAAAGATGATATGGTGTGTCGGCCTGCTAATGACAGTTTCTACTATGCTATCCGCACAGAATACCACAAAAGTCAGGCTCGACAGCCTGTTTGATGCGCTCCTAGCCGGCAATAAAGCTATGGGCAGTATTAATATATCGCTAAGCGGCAAACCTTTTTACTCCAGGGCTTTCGGCTATAGCGTCATTGATGGCTCTACTAAGGTCATTGCTACAGAAAAGACAAAATACCGCGTCGCCTCTATCACCAAGATGGTTACGGCGGCCATCATTTTTCAGCTCATACAGGAGGGCAAGCTGGATTTTTCGACTACCCTTGATGAATATTTCCCGGAGATACAGGGTGCTAAAACCATCACCATCGGACTGATGCTTAACCATCGCAGCGGTCTGCACAATATTCTCGATGATGCAGATTTCACATCGTGGAAGGTGATACCCAAAACCGATGAAGAAATGGTGCAGATGATCGCAAAATATCCGCTCGACTTCACACCTGACAGCCGGGCATCATACAGCAATTCTAATTATATCCTGCTGGGCTATATCATCGAGGAGGTTTGCAAAAAACCATACCATGATGTGGTCAAAGATCGTATTATTTCAAAGATAGGCTTGAAAAACACCTACTATGGCGGCAAGACAGACATCGGCAAGGGCGAAAGCTATTCCTATGTTTATAATAATGGCTGGAGCAAAGAGCCTGAGGCCGATATGAGTGTGCTGGGAGGGGCAGGTGCATTGGTATCTACTCCATCCGACCTCACTAGATTCATAGAAGCGCTGTATGCTCATAAACTGATGAAGCAGCGCTATCTCCCCAAGATGCAGAATATTCAGGATGGATATGGCATGGGGATGTTTCAGTTCAAACTCGGCGATCGCACTGCCTATGGGCATCCGGGCGGTATAGATGGCTTCAACTCAGTGCTGGAATATTTTCCTGATGATGAGATCGCCCTATGTATATGCAGCAACGGGCTGGTGGGTCAGATCAATGATCTCGTGACCGCCGTGATGAATATCGTGTTCAATGATCCCGAACTGAAATAATAAACTTACTGTCTTCTCTTCCCATTTGAAATAAGTTAAGATACTTCTCGTTATTGATCTTTAGTACATCGATACGGATCATGAGAATAGCAATACTCGTTTTATTAATCGCTTTCGCCTTCTGTCTGCGATCAGCCGCGCAAGGCCGGATCACAGGCCCGCTCGGTGTGTATCATATCGCTGCAGGATATTCCTATAGCGATACGCTGGGTATTGACTCGGTCACTATGCAGAGTGAGTTCAGATTCGGAGATCTGGAGATGCCTGACCAGAGTATTGACAATGGTTTCGGGTTTGTGCCTCAGCTTGATTCATGCCGCAGTTGGAATGCCAACAGGGTGTTCGGTATCATTCAGCCACCTACAGAACATGGTGTCTATGATCAACCTGCCGACACCGCTCTCTATGCTCCATATCCGCAGCTGAGTGGACCCGGCATGATACAGGGCGGCGCTCGTTTCTCTGCATTATCTCAGCTCTATGGCGGTTTCTGCGGTGTGATACTCGATGACTGGAACGGTGACACATCCATCACACATCAGGTGCGAGATGCAGTGCAGGGTAAATATGTAGATGCCACCGGAAACGTGCACAGCGACTGCATGGCCACAACTCCCTACAATAAACTTTTCTGTGTGGTCTACAATACCAATGCGGTGCCAGCTGCTATGTCGGTACTGGATGGAGTGGTGTATTCAATACGTGATCAAAATTGCTGCTACACTACATTCGATGGAGACATAAGCACTTTGCGAAACAATTTCCCTCGCAAAGAGATCATGTTTGCCATTTTTCTCAATAATACATATCTCGGCGGATGGACCACACCTGCCAGTGTGCAATACCTGCTCCAGCATGCCCTCGACAGATATGATGATGGCGATATCAACGGGCTCACGATCTTCGCAGGGCCCTATCTGATGAAGGATAGAATGCCCCTGAGTATATGGAATGGTTTTGCGCTCCCGCACTGCCTGGATTCTATTTATTATCCCTATCTGGGTGCAGGGCAGGGCCGGATATATGACTGCCATAGCGGCAATGTGCTGATCGGCGCTTCTGTGCGTGTCTTCTGCGAGGGCCGCGTGTCAGGCGATACGCTTATGCGCAGCTATCAGAAAACGGATACTGATGGCCATTATCAGTTTGGTCTTTGGGCGGGAAACAGAAATACAGATTCCACTCACTATTGGCTGATAGCAGAAAAGGATGGGTACCGGACAGATACTTTGGGTTTTTGGGTCAAACGCGGCGACCATGCTACGCTGCCCGATATATTATTATGCCCGGGCATAACCGGTAGCAATAATAATATGCTCGTGTATCCCAATCCCGGCAGCGGCAGATACACGGTGCAGGTTGAAGCGGCTGAAGTGGGTGCAGAGATAGAAGTGTATGATATGCTGGGAGAAAAAGTCTATGCAGGTATTCAAAACGCTGCAAAGTCATACATTGATCTGTCAGGAAGAACTGATGGACTATACCTGATATTGATCAAAGCAACTGATAATAAATATAGCGGGAAGGCGCTCGTTCTGCTGCGCCGCTGACCTGTCAATAATAGGTATAAGTGGTTGTATACATAGCAGTGCCGCTGCTTCTGACCTGTTGTGTCACCCTGCCCTGCGAGTCAAATGAATAGGTGTAGGTATAAGACTCACTATAGGTCGAACCATTGATGACCTGAGTGACGGTCTGTGTACTGATGAGATTGTTATTTTGTTTGCCCATACAACTCATGCCATAGTTTCGGCTATCCGTATTCGACATATAGGTATAAGTAGTAGTGACCAGATTATTGGTGCCGGAGTCGACCTGATGCAGTACTGCGCTCATCACATTACCACCGGAGATAGTGTACACCGTAGAGTCATAATTGCCATTGCCTGTATATGACAGTGTGCTCAGATAACCGTTGTTATCATAATTGTAAACGTAAAATTTAGAGTCAGACAGTATCATGCCGGCAGCATTGACAGCATATTTCGTTACATAAAAATGATTAGCGAGGTCAATGGTCTTAGTGATGGTGTCAGGGCCATAGACGTATGTAGTGACCACAGTGTCTGTCTGCGAAACGACCTGCCTGCCGCTGCTGTCGTATGTGTAAGTGACAGTATAGGGAATGCCTGAGGGAGATGTCGTACTCTCAGATTTCACCTTGCTGGTATGGGTTACAATGACACTGGCATCTTTATGGCATCCGCCGAGAAAAGCGGCAATGACTATGAAAGCAATTATCGAAGTGAGATGGTGTTTGGCCCGCATGATTGTATTATAGTATGATGCTAATATAAAACCAATTTCTATAATGCAATTAATTAACGTTTGGCGGCAAAATGCCTTTTACTTTTTATACGTTACATATCTGATGAGCAGACAGTCATTGACGGTGGGGTCCACGGCATAGGTTTCGCCTGTTTTTTTATTTTCTATCAATACAAAATCATGGTCTTTAAAAAACGGGTCACTCACATATTCATGAATATTCTTTTTGAGAAAATATAGCTGACCGATCTGCGGTGTAGCGACCAGTGTGTCTGCATAATTGTACTTTTTCAATAGATGATTGCAGGTGGTCGAAAAGAAGGCTGAATATCCGATACAATTGGCCGTGCCCGTATGTATCAGCAGATTCGGATCGTTGTAGTTTTTGTCGGTGGTAAAGTTCAGTCGCCCGGATGTGATCGATAGCGCCAAAGCGATGACATCTTCGGCATCTGAGATCTTTTTTTCAGCAGCTTCGCTTTCTATATAGCCTATCAGCGCCGTGTCTCTGATGGGATAGTTGATACGCTGACCTATGGATCTGTAGTTGACAAAAAGTCTGTACAATTCCCCGCGCCAGGTAGCCCCTGTCATAAGGAGCAGTAAAAGCACGAGCAAAATCCATTTTAAGGTCTTCATTGTTGATGTTAACGAGGTCAAAGGTAATCAGCCCGGAGGATTTAACGCATAGATTGTGTTAATAATAGTTCTAGGCTGATCAGCGGCTATGATCAGACCTTTCGTGTAGTGATGATCAGTGCGGCTATCATACCCGGTACCCATCCGCAGAGCGTGAGAAGCAGGACGATGAGTACGCTGCCGCAACCCTTGTCCAGCACCGCAAGGGGAGGGAATATGATACATAATAAAACCCGGAGCAGACTCATAGGTGTAATTTTTGAAGTATTATTCGTTTGGCTGGCCGGCCTCTTTTTTCAGTATCTCCCCCTTGACAGAGAAGACAACATCATAGTTCTCGCGACCTTTGAAAAGCACTACTTCATAAGTGATGGTGCCATCTGCCGCCTCTATCTGCGACATGATCTGAATATCGAAACCCGGAAAATTCTTAGGGATCGCATTAGACACAGGGCGTGGTATCTGGCCATTGGTCACATCGGTTTCTGTCTCCAGCCATTTGCCCGTATTGTCAAAACGTGCGGTCTGGCGCTTCTTGGCGTTAAAGAATCCTACCTGATAGGTGTTAGATGCTACCAGTTCCCAACTCTCCTGCTGTGCGGCGGCATATTTGGCACGGAAGGCATGAGATACCGCAGGCGGCACCTTATTCATGGTGAGGGTCTGGGCATCAAGGGTGAATATGCTCAAAAGGATCAACGAAAGGCCGAGTATTGTCTTTCTCATCAGGGTAGTTTATTTATTCAAAAATAAGATTATTCTAAACTTAGAGCAGTTCTCATATATTTACCACCCAAATCATGCTGAAATGTTGATCGAACTCAGTCCCGAGGAATTTATAAGTACCATGTCTGCTGAGATGCAGGACGTGACAGAGACCGCTGATCCCACGGTGGATATCACTGGGTATGTAGCCGAACTCATTGCTGCAGGCCTTGTTCTGCCCGATACTATCGAGGAAGATCTGATCGAGATCATCTATAGAAATGAAGAAGAAACCTTCGATCACATATTGCTGCCTACTGACGATGAGAATATTTTTATAGCCATCGTGATCGACCTCGAGGAGGAAAGCATCAGAGGACATTATCGTATGGATCTAGCCGAAGACCAGGATATATAACCTTAAATCAAACAGGATCTAAAACACAAATTGAACAATGAAAAAATTTATCTTTTTAGTTTTGATCCTCAACTCCCCGACAGTCTTCTGTCAGCCCGATAGCGCAGCTAAGAAGCCATCTCCCGCCCCACGTCTTGATACCATCAGCTATTATGTGGTCAACAATGAAAGCATCTCGCTGTCGAGTGGTGGTGCTGTATATAAAGTAAATGATAAGATAGTCTCCGAGCGGCAATGGAAAAAAATGACGATGGGGGCATCTAAGATAAAAACCTGCACACCCTGTGTAGTGAAAACATATGATTCAAATGACACTTTGGTTTCCATTGGCCTGCAAAACAAAAAATGCACAGTGGGTTCCGATGCTGAATTTTTTCCTAATGGGAAATACAAGGTGACCGGTCAGTATAAAAACAATGCCTGCGGTGTGAAAGATGGCATGTGGAATTACTACAACATGTCAGGGAAAATAACTGAAATGGAATTGTACAAAGACGGAAAATTGCTCCGCAAGACAAAGATGTAACCCGATAGTGATTTTTGGGATACCTACAATTTTACCCCACTTGTTGACTCCTACGTCAACAAAATCAACAGAATAGCTGCTTTTATATGAGCAAGGTCATATTTTAAGAGAGCCGAAAAAAATATTTTTATGCGAATCATTTCATCGCTTAAAAATAACTATGCCGGTATATCAACGAGTAGGGCTTATTCCGTCTAAAAGACATGTCGTTTTCAGACAACCTGATGGCTCATTGTATCATGAAGAGCTATTCGGGACAGAAGGGTTCGCAGGAATGTCATCTCTGGTATATCATCTGCATCCACCCACTATGGTCAAGGAACATGGCACGCCCTATTCCGTACGTCCTACCATTGCCATAGAAGATAATCTGCAGGCACGCAGCTATATGAGTTTTAAGACTACACCTGAAGATGATTATCTGGATAGCCGCAAGACACTTTTCATAAATAATGACATGACCATAGGTGTGGCAGCACCAAAGAAAAGTATGAAAGATTACTTTTATAAAAATGCCGATGCCGATGAAATGATCTTCGTACATGAAGGTTCGGGCGAACTCAAAACCATGTATGGTACTGTCGAATTCAAATATGGAGACTATGTGATCGTGCCCAGAGGAACGGTCTATCAGTTGAAATTCGAAAGTGAAAAGAATCGACTGCTGATCGTAGAGTCAAACGGCCCTATCGAGACCCCCGCCCGCTATCGCAATAACTATGGACAGTTTCTGGAGCATTCACCTTTCTGTGAGCGCGACTTCAAGCTACCTAAAGATATGGAGACCCATGATGAGCTGGGCGATTTCGTGGTCAAGATCAAGAAGCGCGGCCTGATATATCCATACGTATATGAGACTCATCCATTCGATGTGGTGGGCTGGGACGGATGCAGCTATCCCTATGCCTTTTCGATCTTCAATTTTGAGCCGATCACTGGGCGTATACATATGCCGCCCCCGATACATCAGACCTTTCAGGGCAGGAACTTTGTGATATGTTCTTTCGTGCCGCGTCTGTACGACTATCATCCTGATGCTATCCCCGCGCCATATCATCACAGCAATGTAGACAGCGATGAGTTGCTGTATTATGTAGATGGCGATTTTATGAGCCGGAATAATATTCAGAAAGGGCAGATCACCCTGCATCCGGGCGGCATACCGCATGGTCCGCATCCGGGCGCTATAGAGAGGAGCATAGGCAAGAAAGCCACCAACGAACTCGCAGTGATGATAGACCCATTCAATCCGGTCAAGATCACTACCGAAGCAGTAAAAATAGAGTTGGAACAATATTACCAGAGCTGGCTGACCAAAAAGCCCGAACCGGCACTTTGATATTTTATTTATTGAATTTTAAAATAAAGGATTATTCATGTATAACGATCTGACATCAGTATCAAACTTTGCCTACTCTGACAAAAAAATATTTGACAAGGCGCAGGACTTTCTGCCCATCTACGGCACAGATTATGTCGAGCTCTATGTGGGCAATGCCAAGCAGGCAGCACACTATTACAAGACTGCGTTTGGATTTGAAGATCTGGCCTATGCAGGTCTGGAGACAGGTCAGCGCAATCTGACCTCATACGTATTGCAGCAGGGCAAGATCAGACTGGTGCTCACCACTCCACTCGACCCGGATAGCGAAGCCGCTGAGCACCTGCGTGTGCATGGCGATGGCGTAAGAGTGATAGCATTGGCGGTAGACAATGCATACGATGCCTACGAGCAGACCGTGAAGCGAGGTGCGCGTCCATATATGATCCCTAAGATCATAGAAGACAAGAATAAAATGGGGCTGATACGCATGAGCGGCATCCATACTTATGGAAATGTGGTGCATGTCTTTGTAGAGAGGACCAATTACAGTGGTTTGTTTCTGCCGGGCTATGAGAAACTCGAAACAGGATACAGCCCCGGTACCAAGGGCCTGAAATATATCGATCACATGGTCGGAAATGTAGAAATGGGCGAGATGAATAAATGGGCCGATTTTTATGCGAATGTGATGGGCTTTGCTAATCTGGTCACCTTTGATGACAAGGATATCTCGACAGAATACACCGCGCTGATGAGCAAAGTGATGACCAATGGCAACGGCTTCATCAAGTTTCCGATCAATGAGCCGGCTATGGGCAAGAAAAAATCTCAGGTACAGGAATATCTTGACTTTTACAAAGGCCCCGGCTGCCAGCATATAGCCGTGGCGACTGATGATATAGTTTTCACCGTATCTGAAATGAAAAAATGCGGTGTGGAGTTTCTGCACGTACCGGGATCATATTATGATACAGTGACCAAGAGGGTAGGAAAGATAAGCGAAGACCTCGATGTGCTGAAGCGCTGGGGTATCATGGTGGATCGCGATGAAGAAGGCTATCTGCTTCAGATATTCACCAAGCCGGTAGAGGACCGTCCTACTATGTTTTTTGAGATCATACAGCGCAAGGGTGCGAGATCTTTCGGCAAGGGAAATTTTCAGGCATTGTTTGAATCTATAGAAGCAGAGCAGGCCAGAAGAGGAACGCTGTAATGGTTCGCTAAGAAAAATTCTACTTGATTTCTATTTTAGAATACTTCATGCATTGATTGACCCACCAGGTGCTGTCGCCACGGGCATCGACTATTATAAAACATTCAGGTACGGTTTTGAGTGCAGGGATCACTATCTCAGGATGCCTGATGACATTGTCCTGACGTGCCATGAATTCTTTTCGATAAGTAGTGAAATTATCCTTGCGCAGGTCACGCAACACTCGACCGCCATTGCCTGTAAACACCATCGCCACAATACAAACTGCAATGATCGAAAATGGATTGACACTGATGAAATTCAGCGATGCCCTTTTGTACTCCAGATGCTCCTTGCTGAAAGAAATAAGCATCCATACCCATAGGATGATGAAATAAAAGAAAGAATAATTGATGGTGCGATGCTGACCTAATATGCCCGTGGTGAGATAGGGCATGAAGGCACTCATGTAGACCGTAAAGATCAGCAGCAGCAGTATGAACCAGTAATTGAACCTCAGTATCGGTGTGTCGGGCAGCCTGTTTGCTTCAGAAAGTACAAACAGGCTCAGAGCTATGGCAGGCAATGTGAGCAGCCATGTGCCGATGAATCTGACCGTCTGCAGGGAGGCATAAAAAAGAGAATGCAGCATGTGAAAATTAGCGTGAAATTTATTGCCGCGAACCAGATTGCCGGGGGCGAAGATCAGAAATGCCGATGCGATAAAGGCAATAATGAAAAACGTAAGTACTGCCGGATAAGTCTTTTGGGCTAAGGGAGAATGGACCTTGAATCTATGCAGTACGATGACAGCCATCAGATAGTAGGCCGGTATCAGTGCCGCACCTACCTCATTGAACCCAATGGATATGATGAGCAGGAGGGAAGCCATGATGTAAAATATGAACCTCAAAGAACTTCGACTATCGAGCCACAGCAGAAACAAAGCAAGATGCAGGATGAAACTTACATTACTCAGTTGATAATTGCTGATACCGGTGAACCAATAAACACCCTCTGCCAGCTGCGGCATAAAAGTGAGATAGAATAGTAGCATGACGAGCGAGGCGATGATCGATACCCATACCTTTCGGATAGTGCGATATACCAGAAAAAATATAGCCCCCAATGTAGCCACCAGCGATGCCAGTATGGCTGACTGATAGAGCTGCAAGCCGCCGAGAGCCAGTGGATGATTGCAGAGCAGCACATGTGCCGAATAGCGTCCGCTCCAGCCCAGATACTGCCGTAGAAACCTATGTGCGAAGGAGACCCGATCTGCACTGGTCCATGCATAGCAGAAGTCATCTGCGAATGGCAGTGCATATAGACATAGAAAAAAATATGGAGCGAGTGCTACAAGCAATAAGATGATGAGCAGTAACTCTTTCCTTCGCATAATGTATCTCCCGCCTCGCTTTATTTTTTTAAAGATAGAAAAAAGTAAAGCGCTAGTTTATGATGGGCAGGATTTCTTACAAATAAAAAACCCCGCGGCCTCTCTACCGCAGGGTAACCCATATGAAAAAACATGAAGACTATTTTGTTAGAATTTCCTGATCGTAAACAGGAAAGTTGTTCCTTTGTCCGGGCCCGGACTTTCGTACCAGATATGCCCGTTGTAGTGCTCGACTATTTTTTTGCAGATAGCCAGACCTATACCGGTACCATCATATTCATTTTCGGTATGCAGACGTTTGAACATCTGAAATATCTGCCCTGAGTATTTCTGCGAGATACCTATTCCGTTATCATTCACCGCAAAGGTGTAGAAGTCCGTATTTTCATTCCATGATATATTGATCTCAGGATGCTCGGTCTTATTGAACTTGAGACCGTTTTTGATCAGGTTTTGGAATATATGATACATCAGAGATGAATGCACGCTGTTGACTATCGGCAGCTCTCTGGTTATATTGATCGTGGCATGAGATGTTTCGCTTTTGCATTCGAGTTCATAGCGTATGGTGTTTACCACATCATTCACATTGACCGGTGTAGGGGTCGATAGGTTTCTGCCTATCCTGCTGTATGCGAGCACATCATCTATCAGGCGCTCCATGCGTTTAGCACCACTGACCGCAAACTCAACGAACTCTTTGGCCTCGCTGTCGAGATTTTCTGCATGCTTGTTTGACAGTAGTCTCATGAAGCAGGAGATATTTCTGACAGGAGTTTTAAGGTCATGAGATATCACATATGCGAACTGCTCAAGATCGGCATTAGACCGTTTGAGCTCAGTAGTATGAAGCGTCATTTGACTATTGGTAGACTCAAGCTCCAGTTCCGTCTGGCGGCTGTAGAAAACATATAGAAAAAGGGCGGTGACTGCCAGTCCTATTTCCATAGGGTTGCCGACCAGGCGCATGATGTTCTGATGTTCGATGCTGAGGTGATACTGTGCGAAATATGGTTCTACAAATTGATAGGACATCATGTATATAAGCGGTAGGATGATACCTACGAGAATCATTTTGATGTGGTCGAGGTCATACATCAGAAACGGGATCAGCACAGCTACCAGTAGGAAGTTTTCGGCGTAAGTATGCGGCCCGACTATCAGGGCTATAATGAAAAGCAGAGAATTGACCGATAGCAGGTATAGCAGGCGAGATGTGTTGACGTGTCCTATTTTATTCAGATATAATACAGCTACACTGGTGATGAGGAGGCTGTTTACAGCTATGAACCAGAGTGGATTGGCCCATACGATAGACAGGATCGTGTACATTAGCGATGCTGCAAAAGACGTCATGGTCACAAAGTTGCATATCTTGATATACTTGATCTGTTTGGTTTCTTTTATAGTGTCAGTACCCAGATTGAGCATGACCAGATATGAAGCCACTAATTGCTCAGTAAAAGAAGCTCGCTTCTCTCTGAGAGATTTTATAGTTATCCCTCTCAGAGGGACATCCATAGAGTGTTGGTAAAAATCTGTTGTCATATTCAAGGGGGTTTATTGTGTCTTAGGTCATACCCTCAAACATCTATAATTGTTACAGCAATAAGGCTTTACATCGACTTGTATTTTAAAAGACGTTTATTGTACTGCTTCAAATGACTATCCGCGTATGATGGCTCAAACGTAGATATAGCAATGAAATTCGATGCTTACAGAGATGTTTCAAAAAAGATGAAAAATGTCTGAAACCCGGTCTGAAACCCCAGGAATTGTAACAATGTTAGATTTGTACAGGGACAGAATGTGTCAATTTACCCGCATTTTGATATTTTATATGTAAAACTTATCTTGTGTGAGCAGGGATTGAATTCATTTTATCAAAAAACAATATTTGAATGAATCTGCCTGAGACCAAATCCGTATTATGCACTATATTGCATAAGCGTCTGCTAATTAATGTGTGATGGAATATGAAGTATCTGAACGAGTTCTTTAATTCTTTTATGAATCTTGGGGTCACCTCAGAGCAGGATCTCTCCAGACGTGCTTATATCCAATACTTTAACTTTGATCTTCTGGGCTATATGGCTTTTGCCGTATTGTCTATCCCTATAGTTTTTTTGCTGCCTCCCGAGATCCGTCTCTTCCTGCACGTCATGGGTTTTTTGTATGTATTGCTCATATGCCTGTGTTTCTACCTGAGCGGCAGGGGCTATCATGTCCTTTCGTCCATCATTATCAATCTGGGCCTGCTGGCGGCGGTGGCCATCGTCGATATTCGTATCGGCATTGAGTCGCATGTATATTTCTTTATCATTTCCATCTGCATGACCCCGCTATTCATGCTGCATAAACGCAAGTGGCTCTCATATGGCATGATGCTGACCGGCATTGCACTTTTTATTCTGCTTTCCAACGAGGTGATCGGGATGAAAGAGGCTCCTTATGGCTCACCTGCCATCATCTCTTTCTTCAGAACTGCTGTAAATATCCTCATCATACCGGTCACTACCATGCGGTTTTTGTATGTATTTCATGTCACCGATGAGTATATCGCTAAGCTGGAGGAGCAGAAGAGATACCTGCGCAAGATCATAGACCTCAATCCCAATTTTATTTTTGCA
Source organism: uncultured Bacteroidota bacterium (assembly GCA_903917755.1). Lineage (GTDB taxonomy): Bacteria > Bacteroidota > Bacteroidia > Chitinophagales > LD1 > UBA1941. The sequence continues at coordinate 14,467 of CAIXBT010000154.1, read as the reverse complement.
AAGAACCGCAAGGGTGAGTTTACACTGGCCAATGAGGCTGTGGCAAAGACCTATGGCACCACGGCCACCGATCTGATCGGTAAAACGGATGCTGATTTTAATCCAAATCGTGACGAAGTGGAGCATTTCAGAGATGATGATCTGAATGTCATGGATTCAAAGCTCATCAAGTTCATACCGATAGAAGAGATAACTGATGCATCGGGCAAAAAGCGATATCTGCAAACGGTCAAGACACCTATAGACGACGGTACAGGCCCGGCCAATCAGATACTCGGTGTGGCGACAGACATCACCGACAGGATAGAGATACAGAAGGAGATGGAAAAAATGCAGGAGTCACTGCAGGAGAAAAACGTGCAAATGGCTAAATACATCGAGTCCAATCTGCAGCTCGAAAACTTCGCATATATCGCCTCACATGACCTGCGTGAACCACTGCGTTCTATCATCGGCTATTCTCAGCTGCTTGAGAGGCGTTATGGCCAGATACTGGACAGCGAAGGGCGGGAGTATATCACCCACCTGATCAATTCGACCAAGAGCATGAATATGCTCATCTCCGATCTGCTTCTTTTTTCGCGGGTCAATACCGACTCTATCCATTTTCAGAATGTGCTGATGACTGAGGTGATAGCACAGGTGAGAGACAATCTGAGAGGCGCCATCAGTGAGATGAAAGCGGACATACAGTGGTTTGATATGCCACAGACGATAGTAGCAGACCGATCAAGGCTGATCCAGCTTTTTCAAAACCTGATCAGTAATGCCATCAAATTTCATACGCCCGGTGAGATACCTAAGATACGTATTCAATACAGCCTGCATAATGGTGTCCATCAGTTTGAGGTGAAAGATAACGGCATCGGTATCGAGGCTCAATATCAGGAGCGTATATTTCATATTTTTCACCGACTGCACAACCGGGCCAAATATGAGGGCAGCGGCATAGGACTCGCCACCTGCAAGAAGATAGTCGAGCAGCATAATGGTACCATACAAGTGCTCTCTGCACCGGGTCTGGGTAGTTCTTTTGTCTTTACGATAGGGATGGGGCTCTGAATCGGGGCGGATATCTAAGCGAAGAATTTTCATGAAGTTTAATTAACTGATCAGTCTTATGATAGAGGTTGATTTAAATCATAAAACCGAATGGATAATAGCAGTCATATTTATGTTTAATAATGGCAAAAAATATTTGTCTCTCATTAATGTTTGATATGAGCTGAATGTTTCATTGCTGAAGAATAATAATGACCAAAAACAATCCATTTCCTTATTCAGGTTTATCCGATGCCGACGTGCTGGCCTCGCGGTTGATCGGTGGTAGCAATACCAATGAGGATAAAGAGGGTGGTACATTTTGGCTATCGCTGAAAGAGACAGTCACCGAGCCCATGTTCATCCTACTGGTCATAGCCGCCCTGATCTACTTTCTGATGGGCGAAATCTCAGAAGGTGCATTCATGCTCGGTGCGGTCATTCTGGTCTCCGCTATTTCTATCTATCAGGATTCGCGTAGCCGTATGGCGCTGGCCGCCCTGAAGGCCTTTACGCAGGCTAAAGCTAAGGTGATAAGAAACAATGAGCTGGTGGAACTGGCCACAGAAGAAATCGTGGTGGGCGATCTGGTGGTGGCTGAAGAAGGAAGCCTGCTGGCTGCAGATGGTGAGATCATACACGCCCATGACTTTGCCGTCAATGAATCAATTCTGACTGGAGAATCTTTTTCGATCAGCAAGGATGAAAGCGACCCGCTAAACAATAAGGTCTTTCAGGGTACGCTGACCATACTGGGGCTCGCAGTCTACAGAGTGAGTGCAGTGGGCCGAAATACCCAACTGGGAATGATCGGCAAGTCTCTCGAAAGCATCACCGAAGAAAAAACATTGCTTCAGATACAGATAGGGCAATTCGTCAGAAATATGGCCATCATAGGCGGAGTAGTGTTTCTGCTTATCTGGGCAGTGAATTATTATCAAAGCCATAAGATATTGGATAGCCTTCTGAAGGGCCTGACGCTGGCCATGAGTATCCTGCCCGAAGAGATACCTGTGGCCTTTGCTTCCTTTATGGCGCTTGGGGCATGGCGCCTGATGAAACTGGGCATCATCGTAAAGCACACCAAAACCGTCGAAGCCCTCGGCTCTGCCAGTGTGATCTGTACGGACAAAACAGGCACGATCACGGAGAACAGAATGGAGCTGGCGAGTATCTATGTGCATAGCACCAAACAACTGCTCGAGTCCCAGCCCTGGGATACACCCGAGACCCAGCACCTGCTCACCATAGCGATGTGGGCCAGTGAGCCCGTGCCTTTTGATCCGATGGAGCTGGCCCTGCATGATACCTACGAAAAATTCGTGAAGGAAGATAAAAGGCCGCACTATAAACTGATACATGAGTATCCGCTCTCCGGCAAGCCACCTATGATGACGCATTTTTTTGAAAATGAATCAGGCCACCGCATCATAGCCTGCAAGGGTGCTGCGGAGAGTGTGCTGAAACATTCCGATCTGTCGACAGCAGATCAGGCTGCGGCGATGGATATTGCACAGAAGATGTCGGCTAAAGGCTACCGCGTGCTGGGTGTCGGAGAAACGGCCTTCGAAGGGAATGATTTTAAAAAAGAGCAGCAGGAATATGTATTTAATTTTCTCGGCTTTGTCTCTTTCTACGATCCTCCTAAACCCAATATCGGAGAGGTACTTCATAAGTTTTACGGAGCAGGTATCGATGTCAAAATAATAACGGGCGATAATGCCATTACTACAGCAGCTATAGCCAAGCAGGCGGGATTCATTGGCGCAGACAAATGCCTGAATGGCGAAGACCTGCTCAAGATGAGTGATGAGGAACTGAAAGCAGTGGTCAAGAACACCAATATTTTCACGAGGATGTTTCCCGAAGCCAAACTGCGTATCATCAATGCACTCAAAGCTGAAAATCACATCGTGGCAATGACCGGCGACGGGGTCAATGATGCACCTGCACTCAAGGCCGCTAATATCGGTATCGCGATGGGCAAACGCGGCAGCGAGATAGCCAGACAGGCCGCATCGATCATACTGACAGATGATGATCTCGGCAAAATGATAGATGCTATAGGCATGGGCCGGAAGATATACAGCAACCTCAAAAAAGCCATCCAGTATATCATCTCTATTCACATCCCCATCATCCTGACGGTCACATTGCCATTGATACTGGGCTGGAAATACCCGAATATATTTTCGCCGCTGCATGTTATTTTTCTGGAACTGATCATGGGGCCTACTTGCAGCCTGGTCTATGAAAATGAGCCACTCGAAAAGTACAGCATGACCCGTCCGCCCCGCCGGATGACGGCTACCTTTCTGCAGTGGCGAGAACTTTCGATCAGTGTGGTGCAGGGCTTGATCATAGCCTGCGGCACCATGGGTATCTATCAGTATGCAGTCTTATCTCATTATGATGAAAACCTGACCCGGACTATGGTTTTTACTACCCTGGTCATCGCCAATATAATCCTGACGCTGGTAGACAGGTCATTTTACTATTCTATCATCACGGCTTTCAGCTACAAAAACAATCTGCTGGTCATCGCGCTTTCTGTGACCATAGCATTGCTGCTGGGGCTTCTGTATGTACCTTTTCTAAGTAAATTCTTCGGATTTGCGCCGCTTTCGCTGATGCAGTTTGGCATTGCTGCGCTGGTAGGGACGGTGACAGTGATATGGTTTGAATTATATAAGCTGATACTGCGGAAAAAATAAAGGGCCTATTGGGGTGCACTTTGCGGACAATAATTCATTGTGAATCAATGTTATCACATATAAACATTAACAAATTATTTTTCTGCCCCATACAACTATAGCCTATATTGGTGCGTCATAGGAATATATAAATCAAATAAATACAAACAATGAATACATCATTACCCCTCTGTAGACCTCAACCCTTCAGGTATTGGCGCAATTTGTTTTTTCTTGCCCTGGTATTATTTTTTACGAATGCAGCACATGCCACCTGCAATCTTACCGCAGCATGGACATTCAGTATCCACGGAGATACGGTGCTCTTCTCAGCCCAAGATACCAACTCTGCCACACATCATTTCTGGAATTTCGGTGATGGAAGTGCGGTAGTTTCGGGCTCATCTGCCCTGCACATTTATCCTAACTATGGCACCTACCATGTATGTTTTTACGATTATATTCCTAATACCAGTTGCAGTGATTCGCTGTGTCAGAATGTGACACTGTCGGGCACCTATCCATGCACGCTGACAGCCACATGGACCTATTCAAACCGCTCGGGCGATACGGTGCATTTCTATGCTGTGGACACGGCCAGCAGTGTGGGACACTATTGGACATTCGGAGATGGTACAGGCGGCAGTGGTATCAGCCCATCGCATACTTATACCACATCAGGCACTTATCATGTTTGCCTGCATGTATATCATAATAACTGTGTGGACTCTTCGTGCAGCACCATCAGTGTAGGTGCACCATGCGTCACAAACGCAGCCTGGACATCTTATACACATGGAGACACGGTATTCTTTTCGGCTGCAGATACTAATACAACAGTGCATCTGGATTGGAATATGGGCGATGGTACCTATGTATTCGGGCCTCATCCATCACACGTATATGCAAATGGAGGAACATATCATGTATGTCTCTTTGCCTATGTGCCCAATACCAGCTGCCTGGATTCATTCTGCAATAATGTGACCATAGGCACAGGTTGTCATATCACGGCCACATGGTCTTATACCACACATGGAGATACTGTCTATTTCGTGGGAACGGATACCAATACCACAGCGCATCACTACTGGAGCTTCGGCGATGGTACAGGAGGCTCAGGTACGACCATCAGCCATGTCTATGCTACCGCAGGTACACACCATGTTTGCCTCTATGTTTATATTCCCAATACAAACTGTACGGATTCTTCCTGCAATAATGTCGTGATCACCAGCACTTGTACTGCGAATGCAGCATGGCAGTCATATACCGTACGCGATTCGGTACACTTCTATGCGGCTACTAATGACAGTACCGTGCATCTGGTCTGGACCTTCGGTGATGGCACATACGGATCAGGCAGGACACCTTGGCATGGCTATACTACAGCTGGTACTTATCACGTATGTCTGTATGCTTATATCCCCAATACCAACTGCAGAGATTCATTCTGTAGTACAGTGACCATAGGCTCGGGTTGCACCATCACTTCTGCATGGACCTATACTACCAGCGGCGATACAGTGAGATTCACCGGAGCGGGGACCAATACCACTGCTGTGTATTATTGGAGATTTGGCGATGGTGGCATAGGGCAGGGTATAAGCCCTACCCATGTATATGCTACACCGGGCACCTATCATGTATGCCAGTATGTGTATATACCAAACACTACCTGCTCTGACTCTACCTGCAATACGATAGTAGTGACCAGCGGCTGCCATCTCAGTGCAGCATGGCAGTCATACGCACATGGCGATACTGTTCGTTTTTATTCTGCCGATACCAGCTCAGTGGCACATCACATATGGAATTATGGCGACGGCACATACGGCAGCGGGGTATATTCTACTCACACATATGCAGCAGTAGGCACATATCATGTTTGTCTCTTCGTGTATATTCCCAATACCAATTGTACAGATTCATTCTGCAATACTGTGACGGTAGGCTCAGGATGTAATATCTCTGCGGCATGGTCTTATACCACACATGGAGATACGGCCTATTTCACCGCAGCAGATACCAACACCGCAGCACATCACTACTGGAACTTCGGCGATGGCAACGGCGGGTCGGGTATCACAGTGACACATGTTTATCTTCAGTCAGGCACCTACCATGTATGTTTGTATGCCTATATAATGAACACTACCTGCACAGACTCATCATGCAATAATATTACGATAGCCAATACCAGCTGTCTGACCAATGCAGCATGGACATCTTATACACGCGGCGACACAGCTCACTTTTATGCTTATGATACCAGTACTCTGGTGCATCTGATATGGAATTTCGGTGATGGCAATACAGGTTCGGGCAAAACTCCTACTCATACCTATGCGCAGGCGGGTACCTATCACGTATGTCTCTATGCCTATATTCCTAATACCAATTGCAGCGATTCATTCTGCAATACAGTGACCATAGCGGCAGGATGTAATATCACAGCAGCATGGTCTTATATGACCTATGGCGATTCGGTGCGTTTCACCAGTGCCGGTACGAATACTACAGCACATTATTACTGGAATTTCGGCGACGGGTCTACAGGCTCCGGTGTCAGTCCTTCGCATGTCTATGCAGGGCCGGGCATCTATCATGTCTGCTCTTATGTCTACATTCCTAACACTACCTGCTATGACTCATCGTGCAATACCGTCGTGATAGACAGCGCCTGCAGCACCAATGCAGTATGGCAGTCATACACCCGCGGCGATTCGGTACATTTTTATGCAGCTAATAACAATACCAACGTGTACCTGAGCTGGCATTTCGGAGATGGTACATACGGCAGCGGTATCAGCCCGATACATGTCTATACACAGCCCGGTACATATCGCGTATGTCTGTATGCTTATATTCCAAATAGCCGTTGCATTGATTCTTTCTGCAATACCGTGACCATCGGTTCGGGTTGCAATATCACTGCCACATGGTCATATACCGTGCAGGGAGATTCAGCTTACTTCGTAGCGGTAGATACCAATACGACGGCACATCATATCTGGAACTTCGGTGATGGCACATACGGATCAGGAACCACTTCCACACATGTCTATTCCGCAGCGGGCAGCTATCATGTTTGTCTCTTTGTGTATATTCCAAATACCAACTGTGTCGATTCTTCCTGCAATAATGTCGCTATCGTAGACAGCTGTATCACCAATGCAGCATGGCATTCATACACCCACGGCGATACGGTTTACTTCTATGCATCAGATACCAACTCCACCGTACATTATGACTGGAATACAGGCGACGGCACTTATGTCTTCGGTACACATCCGATACATCTATATGCAGGGCCGGGCACCTATCATATTTGCCTCTATGCTTACAAACCGGGCACTCCATGTATAGATTCATTCTGCAATACCGTGACCATCGGCACAGGATGTACTATCACCTCTGCATGGTCCTACACCGCGCATGGCGATTCGGTTCATTTCAACGGATTGGATTCTAACACTGCCGCACATCACTACTGGAGTTTCGGCGATGGATCGGGAGGTTCAGGTTTCGGCATCTCGCATGTCTATACAGCGCCGGGCACCTACCATGTTTGTCACTATGTCTATCTGCCAAACACCAACTGTTTTGATTCTACCTGCAATACTATCACTATAGCAGGCCCATGTAACCTGACCGCAGCCTGGAACTTCATCCATAGCGGTGGCGATACATTCCACTTCTATGCTTTGATACCTGACAGCAATACGTATATGGTCTGGATCTTTGGTGATGGCACCAGTTCATCCGGTTCATATGTCATCCACAGCTATCCGCAGCCGGGCACCTATCATGTATGTGTACGCGCCTATATTTCAGGTACACCATGTACAGACTCGATGTGTATAGATGTGACCGTCGGCAACTCATGTGCCGTGACTGCAGCCTGGGCATCGCTGACCCGTATCAACGACTCGATACAGTTCTACGCGCTCGATCCTGATACCAACGCACATCATATCTGGACCTTCGGCGATGGTGCCAGCGCATCCGGCTCTTATGCCGCGCATACCTTCCCGACAGGTGGCACCTATCATGTATGTCTCTATGTGTATATTCCAAATACTACCTGCAGCGACTCACTCTGCAAAGACGTAAGCACTGTACTGGGCATCGGCGAACTGAGTACCTATCCGACCATCAATCTCAGTCCGAATCCATTCAACCAGTATGCGATCATGAATATAGACGGGCCGGCATCTGTGTATGACGTGCAGATATATGATATGATAGGCCAGTTGGTCCGTACAGAGAGAGCCACAAACAACTCGATCATGATAGCTCGCGGAAACCTCACCTCAGGCATGTATCTCTATACTGTGCTGGCTAACGGAGTGATGATCGGCAAGGGTAAAATGAGTGTGGAATAAGCTAAATCCAAACTTCAGATAAAATGAAAGGCGGCTCTCGGGTCGCCTTTTTTATTGGATGGAAAATCCCCGGTGCTTATTGTATTGGCTGTTATTCCCCCTTATCAGTGGGGCCAAAGGGATTTCATGTGCCATACAAATTGATACACACGTAGGGGTAACCCTTGCGGTAGCCCGAACAGTAACAGGCTGATGCACATTCTTATCTGTGTGATCACCTACTACTAAAACCCGCTCGTGTATTGGCCACAAGATGAATCCTTGTCCACATGTTACGTTTGATAGCACAGTTCCTTCGCTGAAGGCTCCGGATGACAAATGTCTTGGTATTTAGGCTAACATTTGTGTCATGTTGAGCGAAGCGAAACATCTGGCAAAAAGAAATACCGATATGGTCCAGTAGAGGCGCCCATGTTTCTGATTTCGGGCAACCGCAAGGGCTGCCCCTACTGAATGAAGGTACAATAAAAAAAGCCCTGCAATATTATTGCAAGGCTCTGATTGATCTCTTATTGTATTTTATTACTTCTTAGCAGTGCTGTCAGAAGCGTGTTTGTGGCAGCAGGCCTTCATTGGAGCCTCTTCAGCCTCTTTTTTGCAGCAGGCAGCTTTTTCATTGTCTTTGCAGCAGCCAGGTTTTGCGCCGTCAGCATCTTTTTTGCAGCAGGCAGGCTTTTCACCATCCTTATCCATTTTGCATTCGCCTTTACCTTCCATCTTACAGTCTCCGTGACCTTCCATTTTGCACTCACCCTTGCCTTCCATCTTGCAGTCGCCATCGCCACTCATTTTGCAGCAGTCAGATCCCTTCATATACGGGCAGGCACCGTTTTTCATATCACATTTTCCTGAGGCCATACATTCACGCATATGTTTGATATGCATCGCACCTCTCACTATACCGCAGGTGATGAACGCCAGCGAAAGCAGTACGACCAGCCATGAAAGGTATTTGTATATTGATCCGAATCCTGCCTGTTTGACCTGAATAAGCAGATGTACACCAGCCGCGAGGGCTAAAAAAGAAATTGCTATTGCTACCATGATTGTTTGATTTTGAATGTGCAAGATAGAAAAATATCTATAATTCAAGTGACGGCCGGCTCCTGATGTATTCGGCCTTCATCTCATTCAGACAGCGGGCGCAGAGGCAGTCGCTAAATTGTTCTTTGATATATGCCCGCTCCATATCATTTAATACAACGGTGTTGCACTGGCAGCGCTGTATCGACCCTGCCCGGCACACAAACGGCGCATGGCAGCGGGAGCAGGTCTTATGTTCTTCTCCGCACATATTTATGATCAATGATAAAAGGATATCAGCGAGTATGCGACATTAATTGTCAACTGCTGTTAGTAGCCGGACAAAGTTAAGCTCGTCCGTGTGTAAGCGTGAACGAGCTAAGTGTAGAATTTAAAAAATGATAATGCTTGTTTCCATGACTGCTGTTTATTTCTGTTTAATGGTGTTTATCTGTTTTCGGACATTTGGTTTTGAGCCCTCGGGTTCTCGTTTGCTTCGTCATATCCCATGATACGAGGTGCTGCGAGATACATGATGATCAGAAGTATTATTGCTAAAAACCATTTCATATCCTCGAAGATTTTTATGTCTTGAATAGTCTTACGCCTTTTGACTGGCAATGGTTTCAGCGTTTTTGTATTTACAAAGGATGTAGTGTGAGATACAAGGCATTAGATTTATAAATGCCGATTCAATCTGCTATGTGTTGAAGAGACACATAGCAAGATCTATTCTCAGCGCCTTTGCGTCTCAGCGGTTAAATAGCATATTCCGGTATCAATGATAGCCTAAAATCATGATCTGAAAACAACCCGAAAACCAAATCTTAATCGAAAATCAATCACCTGAAACCCTTGACATATAAAGCTTCGCACGGGATTTTTTTTATTATTGCGTAAATCAACTATCGAAAAACAAACCCTTTTTTTATAGTGAGCAAAATGGTGGTTTCGGAAAAGGATTCAGATTTTGTGCATTGCAAATAGTTTGCTAAATTTGCATTTGTTGTTTTAAAAATGTTCTTTGTGGTTTTGCTGTTTCCCTTTGTTTCTCAATCATCATCCTTATCCTTTTTGGAAAGCGTGAGCCGATGAGGATAAGGTTTTTTGCCCATGGCATAGAACCAGAGTATGCGGTTCATCAGGTCATCGTCGCCTGCGTCCACATGTGCGAACTGAGGTGTGGATGAAAGCCGCTCGTAGTTGAGCTCCTGACCGTGAAGTTTGCTTTCGGGTTTATTCATCTGATCGAGCGGAATGAGATTCTGCACAAATGAATAGGGCGCCCGGTCAAAGGTCCCCGCGAAGCAGTCGAACATGGGCAGTGCGGTAGCATCGATGGTATTCATGGGCGGTATGCCGAGTATCTGCTCGATGGTACGCAGCATACATGTCTGATTATAGTTAGTGCGGATGGTCTTTTGGAGACGTGAGTATGGACTCAGCACAAAGCCCGTAGTGCGATAGGCCGACACATGGTCCCATCCGTCCTGCGAGTCATCTTCTGTCACGAATATGGCAGTACTGTCCCAGAATCGACTGCGCGACACGGCATCGACGATGCGACCCAGCGCGAGATCATTGTCAGCCACCATCGCTTTCGGTGTGGGGAAGTTAGGATTCGTGCCCGCCGTGTGGTCGTCAGGCAGTGCTACGATCATGAGCTGAGGCCATGAGTCGCCGGGCTTTGATTCGCACTCTTTCAGCTCTCTGATGAAGGCATCTGCGCGCAGCTGGTCAGGTATCTCGATCACATCGCCGCAAGGGTAGGAGTCAGACATGATGGGCTGCACACGGGATATGGTGGTCTTATTCTTAAACACGAAAGGCTGTTTGTTTTTGAAAAGATCATACACCGATCTCCATTCGTGCTTGCCATCCCATTCGGGCAGACAGGCCTCGCCGTACACACGCACGGACTTGCCGTGGTCGAGGGCATCATTCCAGATGAAACCCTCTTTGTTTTCGACCAATGCATCATCCTGCACATGCGGATAGCTGCGAAACCAGGCACGGACGGACTTCTCGACATAGTCGGATGTCATAGCTGCATCAGCCCATTGATGGCCCTCGGCAGATGATTTGCCGGAGGCATAATAGTTATCAAGCAGGAGGAAATTTCGTGCTATGCTGTGTTCATTAGGAGTGACAGAGTCTCCGAAGATACACAGCGAACTGCGACCATCGCCTTCTTTCATATCGCCGAGCACCTGATCGTAAGTGCGGTTCTCTTTGATAATGTAGATCATATGTTTGATAAGCGATGGCTCTCCGATCCTGTCAGGCACAGGCTTCGGGGCTGCATCAGGGCGAGGAAGCAGTTGAGAAAGTTTGCTGCGAAACTGCATGTTGGCTTCTTCTACCCGTTTGGTCAGTGCGGGTAGTTCAGTCTCTTTAGGCAGAGGAATGATGGAGACCGTAGCTGCATCATGGTGGGCATTGTAGGCATCTTTTTGTTTGACGCGAGCGCCTTCGCCTTCGAGATTGCAGACATAGAGTTTGTCATTGCCCAGCGCCAGCCCGGCGGGATATGCCTCTGTGGGAATGAAGCCTTTCACCGCAGGTGTACCTATGAGCGATACTACTGCTACTGCATTGTCCATGCCGTTTGAGACATAGAGCGTCGTGCCTTTCGGGTCTATGGCCAGTGCATTGGGAGCATCGCCGACAAAGGGATTCAGCGTATCGTTGAGTCGAAGCGAAATGACCTGTCTCACGGCATCCGTCTTGGTATCTATCACATGGACCTCATCACTATTGCCATTTGATACATAGACAGACTTTCCGTCAGGGCTTGCTATCACGGCGTTAGGGTGCAGACCGACAGGTATCTCGCGGAGTATGTTTGCGCTGTGGATGTCGATCACAGACACAGTGCCGGGCAGGGTGCCACCCGTGCGATGATCGATATAGACCTTGCCATAGGGAATGCCCGCGGTTTCCTTGTTAGGGTCGCTGGGGTAGGGGCCTGCCCAGTTGGTCACATAGGCCTTGCTGCCACTGATAGCGATACCGTAAGGTGCCATGCCTACCATCAGTGTCCATATCACCTGCTTGTCTCGCAGCCTGAGTTTGACCAGTTGGTTATTGCCGTTGAGGACCACATAGATGAAGTTTTCGCCGCCTTCATTGTTGATCACTATCTCGTTGGGCAGGGCCACCGGTGCGGGAATGAAAGGGCGAAAGCTGATCGTGTCAGAGATCTTGGCATGGTGGCCGTCCCATATGGCATCGAGCACCAGAGAGCGGCGCTGGTCAGCATCTGCGGCACTCCAGTATATGTGCATGACACCATCGAGTCGCAGTGTTTTGATACCGGAATAAGTGCTGCGCATCTGTTTGAAATTCTTGTCTGAGCCAAACTCGAGATAAGATACCAGTTCTTTGTTTTGAATATTGATAAAAGCCAGACCAAAGCGCTCTTCGACAGCCAGTGTTTTGCCATCAGGCAGCAGTACACAGTCCAGTGCATGGCACTCTTTGTCGGCATTGCCGAAGCGCACCACATCTCCGGCGGGGTCTATGTAGCGGTTGTATGGCATGAGGATCGGCCCTGCATGAGCCAGCAGCGTACTGTCGTCGAAGCGGCTGTGATAGGCAGCTACGTCCTTGTCTTTATGTTTGTGTTTGGGGTTTTTGCCAAAAGACAAGATGCAGCATAAAAGCAGCGAAAGAGTGATAGCTTGTTTCATTGCCGACAAATATAATTTATATGTCAGGCAACACAAAACCTGCGGAATGGAGACATGTGGCGATCAGGCCAGCAGTTTGATCACGACCTTTTTGAGATGAGTGCTGTGCTCGCCGGCTATAGCTCCGGGTGCATGGATATCTTCGGGCAGGAGCAGACAGAAGGAGCCTTCGCGAACCGTGAGCCAGTCTCCGGCACCGGTATAGAGAGCATAGTCCTTGTCAGGGTTGTACTCCTGTATCTCGAGCATGTGTGATCTGTGTGAGTATCCTATTCGCTCACTACCCGATACGCTGTAATGTATATCGCAGTAGCGGATATGAGCCTCCCAGCCACAGTCGCCCACAGGCTTTGTATCATAACTGTTGACGATGGCATAGACGTTTTCGCCGTCTATCTCATAGCGACCGTTTTCCATTTTTGAGAGCTCGTGGCGATGCAGCTCCAGCCATTGCAGGCCTTTGGTCACATGGCTGCTCATGCCGTAATATTTTGAAGCATTGCTAAGGTCATCTATCACCATATCAGTATCATTTAGGCTGCGAATATATAGAATAGACGAGAGATGTGAGATAGCTTTGAACTGGGGTTAGATTATTTACTACATTAGTTTCAAATACTGATCGTACAATTATGAAGAAAATAGGAATGGCCCTGTCGGGCGGCGGTGCGAGAGGCATAGCGCATCTGGGGGTACTCAAGGCACTGGCAGAATTTGGGCTCAGGCCTGATATCATAGCCGGGTCCAGTGCCGGCGGGATCGTGGGCGGATTGTATGCAGCGGGATATAGCCCGGAAGAGATACTCGACATCACCAGACATGCGAATCTGTTCAATATCTTTGACCTGAAATTTTATCAGGGTATTTTTTCAATGAATGCCTTTGAAAAGATATATCTCAAACATATACCGCACAATTCTTTTGAGCAGCTGAATATGCCTCTCTATGTCACCGCCACAGATATCCTGAAGTGCGAAACGGTTTATTTCTCTAGCGGCGAACTGGCGGTAGCACTGATGGCTACATCCTGCGTGCCGGTGGCGTTTCAGCCTGTGACCTACGAGGGCACGGAGTATCTGGATGGAGGTATTTTGAATAATTTGCCTGTGGAAATACTGGAGGGGAAATGCGAGGCGATAATAGGTGTGCATGTCAATTCGATAGATAAAACGGTCAGCCATGTTCATACCAAAGACATGATCGACAGGAGTTTTCATCTGGTGCTGAGCGGTTCTGTGAAGGAAAAGGAAGACAAATGCGATCTGTTTATTGAACCGCCCTCTATGAGCCGATTCGGGATGTTTGACATCAGCGATGCGGATGAGATATTCAAGGCAGGATATGAATACACCATGAGTCTGAAAGACCGGATAGAGTTGTTTCAAAAAGGTCTGACTGAAACGGTGGAAACCGACTGAAATCTATGTACAAACCGTAATTTCGTTACTTTGTATAATAGCAAGGCAGCGGATTTTCCCTTTGCCTAATATTATGATGCCCCCCAAAATTAGGACAGGTAGTTAAGATAGATTTTTTCATCTTAAATTACCGTCAAATGGCTAAACAAACACGTAGAAAATTCAAAGGGGACTTCAAGTCCAAAGTAGTGCTGGAGGCACTAAAAGAGCGC
>CAIXBT010000153.1 GCA_903917755.1 uncultured Bacteroidota bacterium | reverse complement strand
GGAATATAGCGCAAGGAAATATCAGCTCTGACAAACAAAATATAACGCTCAAAGGCATATCGATGGGTTCATATACGCTGGAAGTAAAAGGCCGCAAAGCGATCAGGTTTGTGATTAATAATTGATAGATTCATATTTGCCTTCATTTCTCGGATTGTCCTAAAAAACCGTGTACCAACTCACTGTTGTATATTTCGATTTCCTCATATCAGCTTAAATGCTCGAAAATGTTTAACTTTATAATGGTTTAACAAAATATTGTACAAATCATACAATTATCTTGTTGACAATACTACTTTAGTAGTGTAGATTATGAGAGTAGTCTTGAATTGGAGCTTGTTTATGGAGGATGGAATAATTCAGGACATTTTGTCATTAATAACAGTTTGGTTCATTATTTGAAATTAGATAGAGATGGAAGCAAAATTTTCACCGAAAGTAAAGGAGGTAATCTCCTACAGCCGAGAGGAAGCGCTTAGGCTGGGACATGATTTTATAGGCATAGAGCACCTGCTACTGGGGCTCATTCGTGAGGGTGAGGGCTTGGCTATCAAGACGCTGAAATCCCTGCAGGTAGATGCTGTCATGCTACGCAAGCTGGTAGAGGACTCTATCAAGGATAAAGTATCTAAGACAGTCTATAATCCAAACTCACTGCCGCTCACCAAACAAGCCGAAAAGGTACTGAAGATCACTGTTTTGGAAGCCAAAGTGCTGAAAAGTGACGTGATCGGTACCGAGCACCTGATGTTATCAATCCTGAAGAATAAAGACAATATCGTAACTCAGATACTGGCACAGCATGATGTGGATTATGATGTATTCAAAGCTGAATTGGAATTGGTACAGAATGATGTGAAAGACATGCCAAGGGCAGAACTACCTGGCGATCCGGGAGAGGACGACCCATATGAGGATGACAAAGGTAAAGGTGGCTTCGGTGGTCAACCAACTGCCAAAAAGCCCGGAAACACTAAGTCAAAAACGCCTGTGCTTGACAATTTTGGCAGAGATGTGACAGCGGCAGCAGAAGATGGTGCCCTGGACCCAATAGTCGGTCGTGAGGCTGAGATCGAACGCGTATCGCAGATTCTCAGTCGCCGAAAGAAGAACAACCCGATACTGATAGGTGAGCCCGGAGTCGGCAAAACAGCCGTAGTAGAAGGCCTCGCCTTGCGTATCATACAAAAGAAAGTTTCTCGTGTACTTTTCAATAAAAGGATCGTGATGCTCGACATGGCAGCTCTCGTAGCCGGCACCAAATACAGGGGCCAGTTTGAAGAGCGTATGAAAGCTATCATGAATGAGTTGGAGAAAAACCGCGATGTGATTCTTTTTATTGATGAGATACATACGATAGTAGGTGCCGGTGGTGCCACTGGTTCTCTCGATGCATCAAACATATTCAAACCAGCGTTAGCACGAGGCGAACTGCAATGCATCGGTGCCTCTACACTCGACGAATACCGTCAATACATAGAAAAGGATGGAGCACTAGACAGACGTTTCCAAAAGGTGATCATCGATCCGCCATCTCCTGACGAGACTGTACAGATACTGCTCAATATCAAATCGAAATATGAAGAATATCACAGTGTGGAATATTCTAACGAAGCAATACACGCCTGTGTAAAGCTGAGCGGAAGATATATCACTGACAGATTTTTCCCGGACAAGGCAATAGATGTGCTGGATGAAGTAGGTGCACGTGTGCACTTAAAAAACATCCATGTACCTAAAAATATAGTAGAACTCGAAAAGCAGGTAGAAGATATCAAAGCAGAAAAAAACCAGGTAGTCAAGTCTCAGAAATATGAAGAGGCTGCACGCCTGCGTGACAAAGAAAAACATCTGCTCGAAGAACTCGACAAAGCTAAGAACCTCTGGGAAGAAGATTCTAAGAATGCCCGCTACCCTGTATCTGAAGAAGATATAGCTGAAGTAGTGGCCATGATGACTGGCATACCTGTGAGCAAAGTGGCACAGACCGAAGGCACTAAACTGCTCAATATGGGCGAAGAACTAAAGGCTGGTGTAATAGGACAGAATGAAGCGGTAGCTAAAATCGTAAAGGCCATACAGAGAAATCGTGTGGGTCTGAAAGATCCTAAGAAACCGATAGGTACATTTATATTTCTCGGACCTACCGGTGTCGGTAAAACCGAGTTGGCCAAGACCATAGCGAGATATATGTTTGACTCTGAGGAGTCGCTGATAAGGATCGACATGAGTGAGTATATGGAGAAATTCTCTGTGTCACGTCTCGTGGGTGCACCTCCGGGATATGTGGGTTATGAAGAAGGCGGACAGCTGACCGAAAAGGTGAGAAGAAAACCATACTCTGTGGTATTGCTCGACGAGATCGAGAAGGCACACCCTGATGTATTCAATATTCTTCTTCAAGTTTTTGATGATGGTATTTTGACTGATAGCATGGGTCGTAAGGTGGATTTCAAAAATACCCTTATCATCATGACCTCAAACATTGGTGCTCGTGATCTTAAAGATTTCGGTGCAGGAGTTGGTTTCGCTACACAAGCTAAGAATGACCAAAGTGATGATCTGGCCAAGAATGTGATCACTAAAGCGCTCAAGAGAACATTCTCACCAGAGTTTTTGAATAGGATCGATGATGTGGTGATATTCAACTCCTTGGAAAAGGATTCTATCTTCAAGATCATCGATATCGCACTGAAAGATGTAGTTGCTAGACTTCATACTATAGGCTATGAGATCAAACTCACTGACGAAGCCAAAGAATATCTGGCTGAGAAAGGTTATGATCCTGCATATGGAGCTCGTCCGTTGCATCGCGCCATACAGAAATATGTCGAAGATCCGTTGGCCGAAGAGATACTGAGAGCCAATGCTAAACCGGGAGATATCTTCATGATAGAATTGGACAAAGAAAATAATCAATTGAAAATTTCTCATAAAACGCCAAAGAAAAAGGCGGAAACGCAAACCGGAGAGTAATTTTTCCGTATAAGCCCGATAGAAGTCGGGCTTTTTTTTTGAGACTGGTTTAATATTGAAATAATAATAGCATGAAAAGTAAATACATAGTGGCGATAGCTACTTTTTTGATAGTGGCATCACTATATGCACAGCAACCTGCAGAGAATTCCTATTTAGATAAAATCAATAAAGAACTACCCCATAAATTCAGGGAGTTGAAGACAGGAACTACACTGGAAGTGGTTCGAGAACAAAAGGTCGTGAAGATATATATGCTGATAGATGATATAGAGCAATATGATCAGATATTAGTGGAGCGTAGTGATGAACAGCAGCGCAATTATTCTCAATGTAAAGCAGTACAGATAGACAAAGGAAAATTTAAGAATAATTATGTTGAACTCGTGGACCAGTATCCTCTTTCCCCAAAAATGTCTAATGTCTATCGTATCAAGACTATTACATCTGAAGGTATCATGAGAATGTACCCGCCAGTACCTATCGTGATGCTGGCTGAAGAAAACGCCAGAAAATAGATGATGGAAGGGTTAACTACCCTTGTCCTTCGTCTCCGGATACTTCGAAAGTATTCATCATTATCTCACTTACTCCCATGTTTGAGAAACCTCCGTCATGGTAGAGATTTTGCATAGTGACGTATCTGGTCAGATCTGAGAATAATGTGATGGTGTAGTCTGCGCAGGCATCAGCACTGGCATTGCCAAGCGGTGACATCTTCTCTGCAAAACTGAGAAATGCATCAAAGCCTTTGATACCCGATCCGGCAGTGGTCATGGTGGGCGATTGCGAAATAGAATTTATGCGTACCTTCTTCGAATTGCCGTAGTAATAGCCAAATGAGCGGACGATAGACTCAAGTGTAGCCTTGGCATCGGCCATATCACCGTAGCCTGGGAATGCTTTCTGCGCAGCGATATATGTCAGAGCGACCACACTACCCCATTCACTGATCGCATCGAGTTTCATACAAGTCTGTAATATCTTGTGCAGGGATATCGCAGAAATATCAAGCGTCTTATTAAACCATTCGTAATTGATGTCTGTGTATTGTTTCCCTTTGCGCACATTAGGTGACATGCCTATAGAGTGCAGTACAAAATCAAGTTTACCACCGAGCTGTTCTACAGATTGTGCCACCAGTTTCTCAAGATCCTCTATGGAAGTAGCATCAGCGGGTATTACTATCGTGCCGCAATGCTCGGCCAGTTTATTGATCTCGCCCATACGCAGTGCTACTGGGGCATTGGTCAGGGTAAATTTAGCTCCCTGCTCATGTGCCTTGAGGGCTACTTTCCATGCTATAGAGTTGGAATCTAGTGCGCCGAATATGATTCCGCGTTTTCCTGCCAGAAGATTATTTGCCATATGAACTGTTTATTTTAATTGAAGTAAGCAGTTCAAAAGTAAAAAAGTAGCGTTGATTAGAAAGATAAAGGGGGAAATTAGTTTTGAGTCAGGAGCAGATGTTTATTTCTTTGCCATCCCTGCTATCGCTTCCTCCAGGATATTCTCATCACCCTCTGTATACCCGCTGTGTGTGTACACGATCTTGCCGTTTTGATCCAGAACAACGGTAAAAGGCACACTCTGTATATTCAGCTCACGTTTCAGCTCCTGATTTACATCGAGCAACATGTCATAACTCCAGCGCTGTCCGTCTGCATATGGCTTCACCTTATTGATGCTGCGTGAGTCATCTATAGAGACCGCTACTACTGATACATTGTATTTCTTTTTCCAGTCGTCATATATCTCATTGATATTGTTCAGTTCTTTTTTGCAAGGTACACACCATGTGGCCCAAAAGTCAATAACTGTGATCTTGCCTGTTTTGCCCAGGTCGGATACATTGACCTGTTTGCCGTTCATATCATTCAGCGTGATGTTGGGCAGTGTATGCTCTCCAAGTATTTTCTCCAATCCTTTCTTCTCCTTATCCTGTCCCTGTATGGTGCCTATCAGGGCCATGAAAACAAAAAATGCAGTTATAACTGATCTGTTCATAATGACAATTTAATATTTAAAGCAGGCTAAATTTGTGCCAATTGTTTATTTTCTCAACTTTACAGCCCGTTTGTTTCACTAAAATAGAAGATTAATCTAATTCATGAGAAAAATTATTTCAGCCCTCTTTCTCATAGCGGCACTGGTTCCGATATGTATATTTGGTCAGAGCTCATTCTCTGGTTCATTCCAATCTAATACCAACTTTTTCGTCCGAGACTCCTCTATAGGAGCTGCAGGATATCCTCAGTATGACAACCTGAAGATAGGCAGCGATATATGGTTCAATCTTAACTATTCTAATGCTGAACTGGGTCTTGAGGCAGGTGTGAGATTTGATGCATTTTTGAATTCCATTTTGCGCAATCCTACCACGCCGAGCACATCTGCCGGTCTCGGAAATTTTTACATCAAAAAGAAGTTTAAAGACTTCACCATCACCGGAGGCTATATATATGACCAGATAGGAAGGGGCATGATCTATAGGGCATATGAAGAACGTACGCTGGGTATAGACAATGCACTACTGGGTGGCAAAGTCGAATATGATTATGATCAAAAGATACATCTCAAAATATTCAGCGGGGTACAGAAAAATGTTTTCAGCGTTTACAAACCTATAATCTCAGGATTCAATGCTGACGCTAACCTGAGGGTGGGAAAGGCTACCTTTCAACCCGGGGTCGGCATCGTGAACCGCTCTATGGATCAGGCATCGATGAACACGCTGCTCAATGCCATCTATGCAACGCTTGATAGCAACCACCGATTTGTACCAAAGTATAACATGTATGCATTTGCTTTCTACAATACTCTGACTGTAGGCCCTCTATCATGGTATATAGAGGGTGATTATAAAACTCGTGATGCGATATACGGACTGGACAGTACCGGCAATTCAGTATTGATGAACAAGACGGGCAACGCCATATACTCTTCATTGAATATTTCAAAGAAGGGGCTTGGTGCCATATTCTTTTTCAAGAGGGTCGAGAATTTCACTATGCGTACATCTGCTAATGAAACAGGGATACAGGGATTGCTGAACTTCGAACCTCCTGTAGCCAGACAAAACTCCCTTCGCATGCCATCGCGTTATTTCGCACCATCTTTAGAGCAGCATGAACTGGCTTTCGGTACTGAGGTCACATGGACACCTGTCAAAAAGCTGTCATTCCTTTTCAATGGTTCCTATATCAGAGATTTCCTTTTTCAGAAAGCCATCATGCCCGGACATCAGAACTTCTTCGCCGAAGGAAGTGTCGAAGCACATTACAAACCTATAAGGGAACTGGAGGTGGAATTGGGTTTCCAATATGTACTATATAATCGCCCTATCTATCAGGGCGACGGCCTGAACATTCCGGCAGAATACAAGGTAAATGCCTATACGCCGTTTTTTGAGATCACACATAAGCTGCCTAAAAAAATGTCATACCGTATCGAGTTGCAATACCAATATGTGCCCAGCGACTTCGGTCAGTGGATGTATGGACTGTTTGAATTCAATATCGCACCACACTTCTCTCTCGCAGCATCAGACATGTGGAATTTCAAGCCGAATACAAACAATGTGGATGGTATCTATCAGGTGCAGCACCACTTCTATTCGATCTTTGCTTCCTATACACACGGAGCAAACCGCATCAGTCTTAACTATGTGAAACAGGTAGCTGGAATCGTCTGTACAGGCGGTGTATGCAGATATGAACCGGCTTTCAGCGGTGTCAAACTTTCCATAACTTCAACATTCTAAAAGCTTTTTTGAAATCACTTTCGTTATGAAAAAAACTAAAATAGTCCTTACATCTGTCATTATAGCCTTGCTCTTAAATGCCTGCAAAGAAATAGGTCCGGTGGTGCCGTGGAGCAATAACGGTGCTTCATCCTCTTCTACATACATAGAGAATCCGCCACAATCTCCAGAGCCAAAAAATGTTCTGCTGGAAGAGATCACCGGCGTATCATGTCCTAACTGCCCTGCGGCCCATGTCGTCTTGGACAACCTAATAACTTCAAACAATAACCGTGTGATCGGAGTTTCTTATCATGTCGGTCCTAACATGTTCAATCAGGATGGCTTGCCGCCTGCTACCTCGCAGGATATGACATCTGCAGATGCCCAGACCGTGGTCAACTATTTTACATTCCCCGGCTATGGACCATCGGGATCTGTGGATAGGATTGTACACCAGAATGTAGGCCCCTTTTCTGCTACGAGCATATGGGATGAGGCTGCTAACTGGGGTGGATATGTCAGTACAGAGCTCGCGGCTAATAACCCGACACCTGTCAATCTGTATCTCTCAAGCGTGTACAATGTTTCCGGAAGCACTAAGACGATCAACGTATCGGTATCTCTGCACTATACAGCAGTACAAACCGATACTGATAAGCTGAGCATATTCCTGACTGAAGATAGCATTGTTACCTCGCAGTTATTGGCCAATGGCAGCAGCGTCGATACCTTCTATGTACATAACCACATAATGCGCGCAGCCGTTTCAAATCCTCTCGGCGATTTGATCAATGTGCCTTCTTATATAGCAGGCAGAGTAGATAGTCTTAATTATTCCTACACTATTCCTGCTAATTCGGTTTGGAACCCTTCACATATGCATGTGGTGGCTTTTGTACATAAATATCAGAACAACAGGAGCGATATCCTGCAGGCCAAAACCGTTAAGGTCACACCATAGCCGCATTTTTCTTAGTTTTGCGGACTCACTAATAAATCATTTTAGCTTGAAAATTTCATACAACTGGTTAAAGACCTATCTGGATTTCAATCTTGTGCCGCAGGACGTGGCAGAGATACTGACCAATACAGGATTGGAGGTGGAGAGTGGAGAAGCTTATGAATCCATACAAGGTGGGCTCGAAGGTGTCGTGATAGGCGAGATCGTAGAGTGCAGCAAGCACCCGGATGCAGATAAACTGCAGATCACTAAGGTCGATATTGGCAGCGGTGAGCTGCTGCAGATAGTATGCGGCGCACCCAACTGCA
The DNA here is from genome assembly GCA_903917755.1 of uncultured Bacteroidota bacterium. Lineage (GTDB taxonomy): Bacteria > Bacteroidota > Bacteroidia > Chitinophagales > LD1 > UBA1941. The sequence continues at coordinate 12,448 of CAIXBT010000153.1, read as the reverse complement.
GAGTGGGTTTGAAATCTCCTATAGCTCTCGTGGGTACCACCCTCTATCCGTCATCAGGAGATAAATTTCAGATCAAGAAAGCCAAGATCCGCGGGGTGGAATCATTCGGGATGATATGTGCTGATGATGAACTGGGTCTGGGCGCTTCACACGCCGGTATCATGGAACTTGATCCCGCTACAAAAGTAGGTACTCCTGCAGCTGAATATTTCAAAGTAGAAAAGGATCATACATTTGAGATCGGTCTGACGCCAAACCGCTCAGATGCATACTCGCATATAGGTGTGGCCCGCGATCTGTCAGCAGCGCTAAGTGCAGTGTATAATATTGATTTGTCGCTTAAGAAACCAATCGCCAACTTACCGGCAACAGGTAACCAACCGGCGACCATTTCAGTCTCAGTGGAAGACTCTTCATGTCCGCGATATAGTGGTGTGAGCATCTCGAAAGTGAAAGTGGCTGAGTCGCCCGACTGGCTGAAGAACAGGCTCAAAGCCATTGGTATCCGTTCTATAAATAACGTAGTCGACATCACTAACTTCGTGCTGCATGAATACGGACAGCCGCTTCATGCCTTCGATGCTGCCAAAATAAAAGGCGGCAGAGTAATCGTAAAGAAACTGCCCGAAGGAACTGTATTCAAAGCGCTAGATGGTACCGACAGAAAGCTCTCTGCAGAAGACCTGATGATCTGCGATGCCGAAGGTGGCATGTGTATCGCAGGTGTATTCGGAGGGCTGGACAGCGGGGTCACAAAGAGTACTACGAATATCTTTCTGGAGTCTGCTCACTTTGATGCTATCAGCGTGCGCAAGACTGCTGCACGTCACAATCTGCGTACTGATGCAGCGATGCATTTCGAAAAAATATGCGACATCAATATCACTGTGGAAGCCCTGAAAAGAGCCGCATCACTCATATGCGAGATTTGCGGTGGCGAACTAAGTTCTGATATTATAGATGTCTATCCTGATCCGGTCCGAGGCTATTCTATATCTATCTCTGCCGCACGTATCAATCGGCTGGCTGGTGCTGAGATACCGATAGCTACGGTCAGAAACATTCTCACTAAACTCGGCATCATAATTGAGAAAGAAGAGCAGGATAACTTACAACTGTTAGTTTCGACTTTCAAGGCAGATGTAAAACGCGAAGCGGATATACTCGAAGAGATATTGCGCATCTACGGATACAATACTATACCGATGCCCAAAACACTTCGCTCATCGCTTTCCTTCTCTCCGAAGATCGACTATGTGAAGATGGAAAACATCGCAGCCAATCTATTGACAGGAGCGGGTTTTCATGAGATCAGCACCAACTCTGTTTCACAGTCTCAGTTTGAGCTCGATGAAGATCTGAAAAAGCAACAGATCATGCTGCTCAACTCACAGACCGCTGAGCTCGATAGTCTGCGCACATCCATGATATACTCCGGCCTCGAAGTGATAGCGTACAATCAGAACCGCAGGAATGCTGACCTGCGCCTCTATGAGATCGGCAAGACCTATCACAAAGGCGGTAATGGCTATACGCAGAAGCAACACCTGACACTCTTTCTGACCGGTGCAGAAGCCGAAGACAACTGGCTGGAGAAAGGTACTAAATACAGCTTCTATCATCTCAAATCCTATGTCGACAATCTGCTCTCAAGATTTGGTATTCATGAATATGCCCAATCTGTCATAGAGTCTTCGCCTTTCACATTCGCCGGCAGTCTAGCCATAGAAGGCAGAACCCTGGCCACCTTCGGGCAGATAGATAAGTCCATACTCAAAGCTTTTGACATCAAGCAGGATGTATTCTACGCAGACATCGACTGGGATTATCTGACCGAGCGCTCGACTTTCACACAGATACAGTTTCAGCAGCTACCTAAGTTCCCGTCAGTGCGCAGGGACCTCGCGCTGGTGGTAGACTCGGGTTTGACCTTCGAACAAATAGAAAAGATAGCACAAGCCGAGGGCCGAAAGATACTCCGCGAGGTATCGCTTTTTGATGTTTACAAAGGCGATAAAATTGAGCAGGGCAAAAAATCCTATGCCGTTAGCTTTACCTTCCTCGATCCCGAAAAAACCCTCACTGATCAGGACATCGACAAGGTCATGACCAAGCTGATGAAGAAACTGGAGAGCGAGCTGGGAGCCGTGGTGAGAAAGTGATCCTACAATCCTCTTTTCGCCAGTACTATCCTTAGGGTCTTTTTATATCGGTGCCTTTCAGATGCTGCTATCGGTAGTAGCAAGCTGCCCGGGCTCATGGTTCCTACACCTATCGCTGCTGTAGCGATCACCGCATTCCTGTTAAAATTAGGAACAAAGGCCACCACCAGTATATGAGCTACTACGAGAAGTACACCACCGCTCAAAAGTCCTGTACCTATCTGCATCCTGAGGATATAATTCTTTCGCCATTGCAGCATCGAGATGGAATCTGTTTGGATGGGCACCCTGACTATACTTGAGGCAAATATATGAGACACCGGACGTTTGATACCTGCATCTGCTGCCATTTTGATCATATAGTCAGCATTGTTTTGCGAGAAAGCAGCTATGCATTTCAAAATGATCATCGCAAGAAAAATGTATTTCATCCAGTATAAATATAGTGAAATATTTGCATGTAAATGCATCATCTGTTGTAGGCTAAAAAACATGATATCGTAATATCCCTGCAGAAGCGATCTCGTATATCAAATACACAAAAAACTAAAGAACGAGGACTGATTTTCTCTTATCAGACTCTAAATATTTGTTGTTTCTTTTTTCACTTATACATTTCAAAAATCCTAATTTTCCACTATTGGGCTCTTTTTTCAAAAAATATTAAGACAAAGAAATACAAGCGATTGCATATTCGTAAAATTATTATGCGAATTTATTATATGCATAATTGAAATTCATTTTGCTTTATTAAATTACACAATACAAATATAGCTAATTACGTCCAAATGACAAAATTGCGGAGCGGGTGAAATCACGATTCAAACTTTCCGTGTCTTCCCTCTCCCGAAGCGAATCTTTGTGCACCTGCCAGTGTTTCGTTGGATTGGAGTACTCGCATGCCATGATGAAACTCGTTGACGATGGCAGCCGGCAGGTCCATAGAGAATTGCTCGTAGGCGCTGAGGCGGTCATTACGCATACACTCCTGCGGGAATCTGGCTATCTGCATGGCCAGTTCTTCGGCCACAGCGCGTGCCTGTCCATTTTCTGCTATGCGGTTAGCCAGGCCGATAGATAGCGCCTCTTCTGCCTCCACCGGACGGCCGGTCAGTATCAGGTCGAGCGCACGGCTCAGGCCGATGAGGCGAGGCAGGCGTATGGTGCCACCATCTATCAGCGGCACACCCCAGCGCCGGCAGAATACACCCATCACAGCGCTACGCTCCACTACCCGCATATCGCACCAGAGGGCCAGCTCCAGTCCACCTGCCACGGCATATCCCGACACTGCCGCTATCACAGGTTTTTTCAGCAGCATTCTGCTGGGTCCCAAAGGGCCATTACCTTTTTCGTCTATGTGCAGCGGGGGCAGATCGTTTTCTGCTATGACTATCGATTTGAGGTCGGCTCCCGAGCAGAAATTCCCCTGCGTACCGCAGAGCACTGCCACCAGTGCCGTCTCATCGTTCTCAAAATCTGTGAAGGCCCTGCTTAATAATTCTGCAGTTTCCCCATCTATCGCATTGCGCACTTCGGGACGGTTTATGATGATGGTAGTCACACTATTTTTCTTTTCGATCAGTACTTTCATGGGAGATACGTTTACCACAAATCTACAGGTTTAAAAGCTGCCATTTGTCAGCACTTTACATACTGAAAAAATTAATTTACATTGACCCGATAAATGTCATGCATGAATTATGATGAATTTTTGGAAAGGAATCCGGTGTATGGGGAGTCAGTACCTTTTACAGAAGAAGAGTTGGCCAGACTCAGCGGCCTGCTGCCTGACGATCTGATCGGTTTTTATCGGAGCTTTGGTCGCTGCTCTTTCACAGATGGCTTGCTGTCTGTCGTTTATCCATTTGATATTGATGCTAAGAGGCTCTTTGAAGCATGGGGTTTTGAGAGTGGCGATTATTATATTATCCTCAAAACCTGTTTTGGTATCTGCATCTATTTCTATCAGGGCAAATACTATTTTTTAAATCCGCAGGAGGGTTATTATGACCTGATAGGAAGCAATCTCCATTCCCTGCTCAATCTGACCTTGGTGCTGGATCTGACCATCATAGAATTGTATAATTATGAAACGTACAAGATCGAGAAAGACAATCTGCCAGTACTAAATGCTGATGAGATATATGTGCTGGAACCCTCTGTGCCTCTGGGCGGCAGTTTTGACACTTCATACATCGAGTCAGGCGATATGATGGAAAATCTATGCCTGCTCGCCTGGCTATATAACGGTAGAGCCAGAAAACTTTGATCCTTACAGCCTTTTTCCCAAAAAACATCAAAACCCGCCTACAATATTCTTTTTGTAACTATTTTCATATTTCAGCGTTAAAACTTATGTTTAACTTGTCTTATTATTAAACCTGACCGTATCCCCTTATCAGTGAAAAAATTTATTGTATTCACCTGTCTTTCGCTATCGGTCGTCGTAGGCCTCACTGCCTTTACGAACAGTGCCTCATTCTTTGAGGTATCTAAGAATCTCGACATATTCACCACTCTCTACAAAGAGCTCAATACTTATTATGTAGATGAACTCAATCCCAATCATCTCATTCAGTCAGGTGTAGATGAGATGTGCAACTCGCTTGATCCATACACAGACTATATCACCGAAGAAAACATGGCCGACTATCGTACGCAGACCACCGGTCGCTATGGTGGGATAGGTGCGATAATCGGTACCCGCGGAGACTGGGTCATGATCACAGACCCCTATGAGGGCTTCCCGGCTGCTAAGGCGGGTCTTCGCGCAGGGGATAAGGTGATCAGCATCGATAATAAACTAGCTAAAAAACTCGCATCTGATGATGTGAGCCGCATGCTGAAGGGCAAAGCCGGAACAAACGTAGTGGTCAAGATACTGCGTCTCGAAGCAGATGGCAAAGAAAAAGAACAGACCTATACCCTCACCCGCGAAGAGATCAAGATCAAGAATGTGCCATACTTCGGCACTATAGGCAAGGATATCGGCTATATCAGGTTGACCGGGTTCACTGAGAAGGCAAGCAATGAAGTGCGCAATGCACTCAATATGCTGATCGCAAAGAATAAGATCAAAGGCCTGGTGCTCGACCTGCGCGGCAATCCCGGAGGCCTGCTCAATGAAGCCATAAACATCGCCAATGTATTTGTAGATAAAAATATCGAGATAGTCAGTACCAAAGGCAAAACAGAAGATCAAAACAAGCAATACCCCACGCTTAATGACCCTGTAGATACCAGGATACCGATGACGGTGCTGGTAGATGGAGGCTCAGCATCTGCTGCCGAGATCGTGACGGGCTCTATGCAGGACCTCGACAGGGCTGTGATCATAGGGCAGCGCACCTATGGGAAGGGACTCGTTCAGTCCACTCATTCTCTGCCTTACAATGCTAAACTGAAGATCACCACAGCTAAATATTATATCCCTTCGGGTCGTTGCATTCAGGCTATCAACTATGCCGACCGTGCTAAGGATGGTTCGGTGAAGCGGAAGGCAGACTCGCTGAAAGTAGCTTTCAAAACCATAGGTGGCAGGACCGTTTACGATGGCGTAGGTATAGATCCTGACATCAAGATCGAGCCTGAGAAGCTCAGCCAGATAGCTATCGCCCTGATCACAAAAAACCTGATGTTTGATTATGCCACGGAATATCGTGCGAAGAATGAGGCCATCGGTTCTGCCAAAAATTTCCAACTCTCAGACAAGGACTATGATGAGTTTGTGGCCTATGTGACCAAACAGGGATTTAGCTATGAGACCCGCAGTGAAAAAATAATCGAATCACTCAAAGAAACTGCGGAGAAAGAAAAAGCATTCGGTGCTATCGAGTCGGACTATGAGACCATGAAGAAGGCCATGATACATGACAAGAAGCAAGACCTCTATAAAGAGAAAAAACAGATCAAAGGCATACTCGAAGAAGAGATAGCATCTCGCTATACACTGAACGCAGGCAGGATAGAGGCATCTTTCAAAAGTGATGAGGAAATAGCCAAAGCACTCGAAGTCCTCAATGATGAGGCCAAACTGAAATCAATACTCAAGAAGAATTAAGCATGAAGAAACGGTTAATATATGGATTGCTCATAGTAGTCATGTCGGGAGGCTTCATCTCGGCAGCAGACCACTATTTTGAGATATCACGAAACCTGGATGTCTTCACGGCATTATTCAAAGATGTGAATGCATCTTATGTAGATGATACCAACCCCTCTAAACTCATGCGTACCTGCATAGACGGTATGCTGAAAACACTAGACCCATTCACGAATTATATTTCCGAATCGCAGATCGAGACCTACCGCATTCAGAACTCGGAAAAAATAGTGGAGATCGGTATTCATTTTCAGATCATGGATAGCCTGCCTGTCGTGACGGACCTGATCAAAGACCTGCCTGCAGATAAAGCAGGCCTGCAGATCGGCGACAAGATGCTGGCCCTCGATGGACAGTCTACCCGTGGCAAGGGTTATGATGAAGTGACTCAGGCGCTGCATGGTCAGACCGGGACTGCGATCAATATCAAGCTTCAGACCATCAAGGGTGAAACAAAGGACCTGTCTATCACCCGTCAGGAATTTCAACAGACCAATGTGCCTTATTCCGGCATGCTGACCAAAGATATCGGCTGTATCAATCTGAAAGTATTCAATCCTAATGCAGGAAAAGACGTAAAAGAGGCTTATGAGAAACTGAAAAGAGAACATCCTGAGCTGAAAGGTATCATCCTCGATCTGCGTGGCAATCCCGGAGGGCTGCTGACAGAAGCAGTGAACGTGGTGAATGTATTCGTAGATAAAAATAAACTGGTGGTAACGACCAAAGGAAGAGTATCTGAATGGAACAGTACTTTCCGCACACTCAATGACCCGACAGATACTAAGATACCGGTGGTGGTGATCACGGACAATCATTCCGCATCGGCATCAGAGATCGTATCCGGCTGCATGCAGGACTATGACAGGGGTGTGATACTGGGTCAGAAGACATATGGCAAGGGACTCGTACAGATCCAGAAAAATCTTTCGTATAACACCATGCTCAAGGTCACGACAGCTAAGTATTATATACCAAGCGGCAGGTGCATACAGGCTATCAACTATGCCGAACGCAATGATGATGGTAGTGTGAAGCGCATACCGGATTCACTCAAGCATGAGTTCAAAACTGCCGGTGGCCGCAAAGTATGGGACGGCGGGGGTGTGGATCCCGATATGCCTGTGGCCAACCCTGCACCGAATCCGCTGATAGAAGTACTGATCAGCAAGAATGTGATCTTTGATTTCGCAACTAAATATAAGGTCAGTCACAACACCATAAGCCCTGCTGCAGATTTCAAGCTCAGTGATAAGGATTATGAAGACTTCATCGCCTTTGCTAAGACCAGAGACCACAGCTACAAGACAGAAAGTGATAAGCTGCTCGACAAGCTGAAAGAAACTGCTACAGAAGAGAAATACTACGATGCCGTCAAGACCCAGTATGAGGATATCAGAAAGAAACTCGATGCTGATAAGGCCTCTGCCTTTCAGAAAAACAAAACCGAGGTAGTGACCCTCCTAGAAAATGAGATATGCGGCAGATATTACTATCTGAACGGCAAGATCGAAAAATCTCTTCAGAATGATCCTCTGGCTATCAAAGCCATAGCGCTCCTCAATAATCCGCAGGGAGAATACAAAGAACTGCTCACTAAGAAATAAGCATTCGCAGCAAAAATTGAAATTATTTTGGATTTATAAATTCAGTTAGCTAAATTTACATTTATTAGGCTATAATCGCAATTTTTTAAATCATCACCGTGCCCGAAATTCTCTCCCTTACACCTACCCATTTTCCGGATTATGAACTGCTCGATTCAGGTGGTTTTATGAAACTGGAGCGCTTCGGAAAGTTCATCACCATACGCCCCGAGCCGCAGGCTGTATGGGATCCGCAGCACAAGATGTCGCACTGGGAGAGCAATGCACATGTGCGCTTTGTATCCAAATCAAGTTCATCCGGCGACTGGAAAAAACTGAGAGAGATGCCCGACCAGTGGCAGATACAATACCATATCAGAACTCAGGAAACCGAGGAATCAAAAAAAAATATGGAGCACCTGCCTTCCATCAAGTTCCGTCTGGGCCTCACATCGTTCAAACATGTAGGTGTATTTCCGGAGCAGGCCGTCAACTGGGAGTATATCACCGAGAGCCTCAGAATGATGAAAGTGGAACGTCCTAAATTTCTCAATCTATTTGCTTACACAGGTGGCGCATCGCTCGCAGCTCGTGCAGCAGGTGCAGAGACCACACACCTGGACTCTATCAAACAGGTCGTATCGTGGGCCAATGAAAATATGCAGATCAGTGATCTCGACAATATCAGGTGGGTAGTGGAAGATGCTTTGAAATTTGTGAAGCGTGAGGCGAAGCGGGGCAATAAATACAATGGCATCATACTGGATCCTCCGGCATTCGGTCACGGCCCCACAGGCGAAAAATGGAAACTCGAAGACAACATCAATGAAATGATGAAATCTGTCATGGAGCTTCTCGATCCTCATCAGCACTTTCTCATACTCAATGCCTACTCTCTGGGATTCTCATCTCTGATATTAGAAAACCTGGTTCGCACCTCTGCCAATGCCAAAAACCTGGAGATAGGTGAACTATATCTCAAAGATAAGTATGAGAAAAAACTACCTCTTGGAGCATTCGCCCGATTCCGTTCGGCAATGGGTAAGTGATTCAATTTCAATTAAATTTGAGGCCTTAATATTAAAACAGCGCTCTGTTTTCTAATAATTATATGGATACAAAACATTATATTTATATAATATATTGGTTGCAATATAAGTCATTCAAGATCGTGTATTATTGAATTATGTGCTAAAGAACCAGGTGGCATGAGATTTCCTTTTGAACGTATTCTTGCTGTTTTCTTTCTCATAGTGATCGCCGGGGTGGTCATTTTGGGTGTTGTAAATTATAATGCCAACAGATCCTATTCCGAATCCACCGAATGGGTGGAACACACCTATGAAGTGATCGAAGAATCTACTCTGGTCTTATCTGCACTTCAGGATATGGGCATACGAGGATATGTCACCACCGGAGATACTGCATTTCTTGAATCTTATTACGCTGCGAGCAAAGTGCTGATGCCTAGATTAGACTCTCTGGACATGCTGACCCTAGATAATCCTGCTGAACAAGATCGAATTAGAACATTGCGGAGGCTCTCTCATATCAGGCTCGACCTCTGTACAAAATATATCGCTCTGGCGAATGGGAATAAAATGGATGCGGAGAATCTTGCTGTATTCACTCGCGAGTCTAAGATCAATATGAACAGTATCAGAGCGGTCACCTCAGAGATCAGATCTGCTGAAGAAATGCTGCTGAAAAACCGAAAAATAGCTAATGAACAAAGCCGTCATAGTTTTAACCTTTCCGTTGCACTTATTTTTTCTGAGATTGTCATGCTGCTGATCGGAACCCTGGCTGCAGTGCTTCTCTATCTTTTTCACCGGACAAAATATGAGAAAAACATTCTGCAACTCAATGCAAGTATGGAAGGGAATATCATACAACTGAATAATGCAAACAAAGAGCTTGAATCCTTTTCCTATTCTGTATCTCATGATCTCAGGGCTCCTCTGCGTATCATAGACGGCTTTGCAAAAATTCTGGCTGAGGAATATAAAACCATGCTCGATGATGAGGGCAAGAGGTTTATCGAAGCTATTCGTACCAATGCTCAGCATATGGGGCAGCTGATAGATGACCTGCTGAACTTCTCTCGGATAGGCCGGCAGGAACTGGCCATACAGGATGTGGTGATGAAGGATATAATATCAAAAGTGGTCGATCTGTTCGGGATCCATCACAAAACATTAGGAGCCGAGATACAAGTGGGAAATATATTAAACGCAAAATGTGATGAACATCTCATCAGGCAGGTATGGGTGAACCTACTGTCTAATGCGCTGAAATATTCGCGCAATGAGGAGCATCCGCAGATCAGGATCGACTCCGAGCAAACAGCATCAGAAATTATTTATTCTATCAGTGATAATGGAGTAGGCTTCGATATGGAGTTCTCAGACAAATTATTCGGGGTCTTTCAGCGGCTACATAAGGTGTCTGACTATGAAGGCACCGGTGTGGGGCTGGCATTGGTCAATAGAATAGTGACACGTCATAAGGGTAGGGTATGGGCCAGTTCTGCGCCCAATGAAGGAGCAATATTTTATTTCAGTTTGCCGATAATCAAATAATATGGAAGAAAGAATCGTAGATATCCTGCTGATCGAAGACAATCCTTATGAGGCTGAACTCGCCATCCGTAGCCTCCGGAAACATAATTTCGCCAATCAAATACTTCATATTGATGATGGTGCGGAGGCTGTCGATTTCATTTTAGAGCGAGGCAAATATTCGGGTGGCATTTCATCCAGGCCGAAGCTGATTTTACTGGATATTAAACTGCCCAAAGTGGATGGTATCGAGATATTAAGGCATCTAAAGGCCAATGAAAAAACTAAAAAGATACCTGTCGTCATTTTGACATCATCCAAAGAGAACCAGGATATACAAACCTGCTATGATCTGGGTGCTAATAGCTATATTGTGAAACCTGTAGATTTTGATTCATTCGCTCAGGCGGTGGCAGACGTAGGTATGTACTGGATGCTACTCAACAATCCTTCTGAAAACGATTTGTAAGTTATTTGTCCTTCTCTAACCAGCGCGAAAGGATCTTATCCATGATCGCATTCAGTTCTGCTATCTCGTTTTTATCGAGCATCTTGAGAGGTTCATTGAGGGTATATATGATCGGGTCTATTTTTTTTAGCAGTGCAAGGCCTTTTTCGGTTATCACTACATCTACGGCTCTTCTGTCATTCTCACAGGTCACACGCTCCACATATTCTGCTTTGCGCAGTCTTTCTACTATCCTTGAGGCATCGCTGTTTCGGTCTATCATTCGCTCTTTGATCAATCCCACGGTGGCGGGCTTCGGATGCTGCCCGCGCAATATTCTGAGTACATTATATTGCTGCGGAGTTACATCGTATTCCTTAAAGAGCTGCTGATGCATATAGTCCATCACATTATACAAATATGACATTCCTATATACGCCCTTTGATAATCGTCGTTAAACTTTTTCTGCTGTATGATGTCTTCTATGGTACCCATGCTACCCAAATTTATAAAATGAAATAGAGTCCTGCAACAATACTAGTTATAATTTCCTTCATTCTGAAAGTGTAAATCAAATACTTAAGTACCCCCCTGTTCATTGGAAAATACAGTTGGCTTATTTGACAAAAAGAAAAGGGATACCGAAGCATCCCTTTCAATCACAACAAACCCCAATTTATTATTTTTTTGACAGTTCTACATTTACTGTCAGTGTCACGTCATCACTTACAGTCAGACCTCCATTGTCGAGGGCCTTATTCCATGATACGCCATAATCCTTTCTGTTGATCGTGGTCGTAGCCTTAAAACCCGCATGCTCAGCGCCTCTTGTATCTTTAATACTGCCATTATATTTCAGGTCCCATTTTACCTTTTTGGTCACACCCTTCATGGTCAGGTCGCCTTCCAGTTCATATTTGTTATCGCTGATCTTCTTTAATGAAGAACTGGTGAATGTGATGGTAGGAAACTTCTCTACGTCAAAAAAGTCAGCTCCCTTCAGATGTTGATCACGGTTTCCATTATCAGTATTCACAGATTTGGTCTGTATGGTGAAGGTGGTACTCAGGTCGCTGAAATCCGATTTTTCAGATTTAACATCCGCGCTGAAATCCTTAAATGAACCCACAACTTCAGACACTACCATGTGTACTACCGAGAAGTTTACCGAAGAGTGTGCTTTGTCAAGGCTCCAGGCCCCTTGTGCAAATGATGCCACAGTCAGAGACATGCCGGCGAGCAAAACGAATATTTTTTTCATATTAATGTTTTTATTATAGTGCAAAGCTAATAAGAAAATTAGATGTTGAAACATCTAAGTGTTATTTTTTGTAAATTTTATTTCAAAATTATATCTGAAGATTCTTTGATTTATTTCAAAAAACTATTGGCAGATAAGCTTTGTTACTTATTTTTAATGGATATAATAAAAAAAACATGGTAGTAAGCAGACTCTTCGATTATCTGACCCTTCAGGCTACAGAAAGGCCCGATCAGGCTTTTCTGTCTTCAAAAGTGCAAACAGATGCGCAGTAATGGCAGATTGTCAATCATTTGATTATGTGCTGGCTGCCCAGACATACTG
>CAIXBT010000152.1 GCA_903917755.1 uncultured Bacteroidota bacterium | reverse complement strand
GGACGAGAAAATACAAGTAATAGCACCAGTTGGCATCAATGACTGATCGAGATCTTTCCATTCATAAGAGGATTCGCATCAGCATCCAGCCATCGATAGAGATATAGACCATCTCCCCACACCGATATATCAAAGATCGTTTCTTTAGCATGAAGCGGCTCCGTCATCATCAGCTTACCACTGAGATCATACATGGCAAACATACTACCGCTTATATTTTCATCTATACGCACATGCAGTGCTGCCGCGGCGGGATTAGGATAGACAGACAGGGCATCTGCACTCAGCTTCGCGATGCCTGTATTCGTCTTCTCACCGCTGTGATAGAAGCGTATATCATCGAGCCAGGTCACATTGCCGGCCCTAGCGGGGTCAGCATTGCGGCCACCGTAGAAGATCATGTGCAGTGTATCGGGCAGACCGTATAGCTGATATTGTATCGTGTCCATAAACCGTATCCATTGACTCATGGGCAGGCCTGCATCGGGTATATCTGCCTGACGGAAGGCCAGCGTATCTTCGCGATGATTGACACTGTCCCATCGGGTGAATGCGTATGCATAGAGCGCCGTGTCGGGCACATCGTGATACAGTTTCATATAGAAACTCAGGATCATCGGCGTGTCTGCATAGGGCAATCCGGTAGAGTAGGCGATGGTGCGGTACAGATCGCCCTGTATGCCCAGACTGCCCAGGCCCACTATGCCTGCGCATGTCACCGAGCCGGGCACGAGCACGGCCAGGCCTCCTGCCACATCGCCCGCGCTGTCGCTGGTGGTGATGTCGGTGAGAAGTTTTGCGGAAAAATGTCCGGAGTGAATGTTGGCGGTATCCGTTATTCTAAATACGAAATGATTGGTAGGCATGGCCATCAGCTGCTCGGGTATGCCCCATTCGTCGGGCACAGCGAGGGCAGCACCGCAGCATTCCACGCCATGTGTAGTGTGGACCGGAGGTGAGAAAAACCCTCCATGCCATTTTTCAAATCCGCCATTGATCAGAGTGTCCTGAGCACACAGATGTAGAGATAAACACAAGATGAAAAGTAGCGTGAAAAATTGTTTCATAACATATCAGGCATGCATTATTGCATGAATGAATATGTAATATAGGACAATTTTGAGGAACTCAGCTTATCTCCGAAAGGCTCTTTTGTTTGTTAAAAGTTTACATATACATCAATAAAGGCGGTATGCCACTGGCTTTCATGATTTTGCTCATGATTATAAATAGATTTTATTTCCTTATTTGATGTGTACCACCGACAATTTTACACAATGGGAAAGACGACAACTCCTACAGGCAAAGACCATTCACTCACTGTGATGGATGGCAACGAAGCCGCAGCATATATAGCCTACAAGACCAACGAGGTCTGCGCCATTTATCCGATCACACCTTCTTCTGCTATGGGCGAATGGGTCGATGAATGGAGTGCTAAGAATATCAAAAATATTTTCGGACAGATACCAAAAGTGATAGAAATGCAGAGCGAAGCAGGTGCTGCAGGTGCCATACATGGTGCATTGCAGGGCGGCGCGCTGTCTACCACCTTCACGGCATCGCAGGGGCTGCTGCTCATGATCCCGAATATGTTTAAGATAGCCGGCGAACTCACGCCTACGGTCTTTCATATAGCTGCCCGCACCATCGCCACTCATGCGCTTTCTATCTTCGGCGACCACAGCGATGTCATGGCGGTGCGCTCCTGCGGATGGGCCACTTTGTTTGGCTGCATGGCACAGGAGGCTATGGATATGGCGCTGATAGCACAGGCCTCGACCTTCAGTTCGCGCATACCTTTCATGAATGTGTTTGACGGCTTCCGCACTTCGCATGAGCTGAGTGAGGTGTCTGTGATCTCAGACGATGTGATCCGCACCATGCTTGACATAGATGCCATCAATGCGCATCGCGACAGGGCCCTGTCTCCTGACAATCCTTTCATACGTGGCACAGCGCAAAACCCCGATGTGTTTTTTCAAAACAGAGAAGCCGCCAATACTTATCATCAGCTCGTACCCGAAACGGTAAAACAAAAAATGCATCTGTTCGGGAAACTGACAGGCAGGAAATATGAGCTCTTTGATTACTACGTTCATGCGGAAGCAGAGAGGCTCATCATCATCATGGGCTCTGGTGCCACTACGGTGCAGGAGATGGTAGACCACCTCAATGCCAAGGGAGAAAAAACAGCAGTGATCAATGTGCGTCTGTTCAGACCATTTTCTATCAAAGATTTCATACATCAGATACCGACATCTGTCAGGCATATAGCCGTACTGGACCGCTGCAAAGAGCCCAACAGCATAGGCGAGCCGCTGTATATGGATGTGATCAATGCGCTGCACGAGGCACGCTATCAGTTCCCGAAGCAAACCGAACAGCCGCTCGTGATCGGTGGCCGCTATGGCCTTTCGTCAAAGGAATTTACACCGGCTATGGTCAAAGCTGTCTTTGATGAATTGAAAAAAGAGCATCCGAAAAATCACTTCACCATAGGCATCGAAGATGATGTGACACACACCAGTTTGCATTATGACAAAACCTTTTCGCTCGACTCACAGCATCTGTTCAATGGTTTATTTTTCGGGCTTGGTGCTGATGGCACGGTGAGCGCCAATAAGAATTCCATCAAGATCATCGGCGATAAAACAAACAATTATATACAGGGATATTTCGTGTATGATTCAAAAAAATCAGGATCGCTCACGGTATCGCATTTGCGTTTTGGCAAGAACCCTATTCGCTCATCATATCTGGTCAACTCCGCCAACTTTGTGGCCTGTCATCATTTCAATTATCTGACTAAATATGACATCCTGAAAGATGCAGCAGAGGGCGCGGTATTTCTGCTCAATTCACCATATGAAAAAGACCAGCTGTGGGGCATGCTGCCGCAGAAGATACAGGAAGAGATCATTCACAAGAAACTGAAGTTCTATGCCATCAATGCCTATGCCGTAGCGAAGGAAACCGGCATGGGAAACCGCATCAACACGATACTTCAGACATGCTTCTTTGCCATCAGCAATATACTGCCGCGCAAGGAGGCCATAGCCAAAATAAAAGAGTCGATACATGAGAGCTATTGGAAAAAAGGCGAGGCCATCATTCAGAAAAACTATGAAGCGGTAGATAAGACTTTGGCCAATCTCTATGAGGTGGATTACAGATCTCTGCCGATAGGAAAGAAACCTCTGGACCTGCTGGTGCCGCTCGATTCACCTGATTTCGTGAGAGAGGTATTGGGCAAAATAATCTCCGGCGATGGAGATGATCTGCCTGTCAGCGCATTTCCGATAGACGGGACTTTCCCATCAGGTACTACTAAATATGAGAAGAGAAATATAGCTGATACGGTGCCCGTGTGGGATGAGAAACTCTGCACACAGTGCGGCAAATGTTTCCTCATCTGCCCGCATGCCGCCATCAGGCCTAAGGTCTATGATCTGGCACTGCTCGACACTGCGCCGACCTCATTCAAACATGCCGATCCCATAGGCAAGGAATGGGACAGGACCAAAGAAACATATACGCTGCAGGTATCTACCGAAGACTGCACCGGATGCAATCTCTGCGTGGAGTATTGTCCGATCACGAGCAAGGAGGACCCGGCACACAAGGCCATAAACATGGTAGACAAAATGCCGCTGCAGGCTGCTGAGATCGACAACTGGAATTTCTTTCTCACCATACCCGAAGTGGACCGCTCGCGTGTCACGAGAACGATGGTCAAAGGTTCTCAATTCATGCAGCCGCTATTTGAGTTTTCGGGAGCATGTGCGGGATGCGGCGAGACACCATATCTGAAACTGCTCACACAGCTCTTTGGAGATCGGATGATCGTAGCCAATGCCACCGGCTGCTCATCTATTTTCGGCGGCAATCTGCCCACTACGCCCTGGACCACAAACAAGGCTGGCTGCGGCCCCGCATGGGCCAACTCACTCTTCGAAGATAATGCTGAGTTCGGTCTGGGTATCAAACTGGCATGCGATCAGAAGAGGGTCTATGCACTGATGCTGCTCGACGAATTGCGACCATTGATAGGGGAGGCGCTGGTAGATCATATCGTGAATGCTACGGAAAATTCAGAAGCAGAAATAGCCATCAAACATGACATGATCCATGCACTGAAAAGATTGCTCAGGAGTGTCAACTCTACCTCAGCGCGAAACCTACTGCATCTGGCTGATTTTCTCGCAGAGAAATCTCTCTGGATAGTGGGTGGCGACGGATGGGCTTATGATATCGGCTATGGTGGTCTGGACCATGTGCTCTCTACCGGAGAGAATGTCAATATAATGGTCCTCGACACAGAGGTATATTCAAATACGGGTGGGCAAAAGTCAAAAGCATCGCCGCGCGGCGCGAGTGCGAAGTTCGCGGTGAACGGCAAACTCACGGCTAAGAAAGATCTCGCCATGCAGGCCATAGCACACGGTTCGGCCTATGTGGCACAGATCGCGATGGCCGCTAACGATGCCCATACACTGCGCATCATCCTTGAGGCAGAGGCCTTTCCCGGACCATCGATCATCATCGCTTACAGTCATTGCATTGCGCATGGTATCGACATGAGTCACGGGGCTATGGAGCAGAATATAGCTGTCAAATCAGGCTACTGGCCATTGTTTCACTACAATCCGCTCAAGCCCAAAGGGCAGCGCTTCGTCATAGATTCCAAAGAGCCGACACTGCCTGTCAGAGATTTCATGTACAATGAAAATCGCTTCACGATCATACGCGCCAAAGACCCCCTGCTGGCAGAGAAGTTTCTGGAGCAGGCAGAGATAGATCGCACCGCCAGATGGGAAAGGCTACAGACACTAAGCGGGCTGTAGTAGGGGCAATCCCTCGCCCTGCCCCATTCATTGAATTGTGAACGAGATTTGGCGTCTGAGAGTGCATTTCCTTTTTTATTGTAGATTTGAAAAAAATCACAAAGAATGAAATTTGTATATCTGTACTCTGCCCTCATAGCCAATATCCTGACCAATGTAGGCTTTAAAATGTCAGCCCTCAACAATGACACCCCATCTAAAAAATGGGGCTACCTCGCTATCGGGCTAGTGTTTGGCCTGATCAACTCCGTCTTGTTTACAGAGTCATTGCGATTCATCAGGTTTGGCGAAGCCAGCGCGATATTTTTTGCACTCACGGTCATCGGGTTGTACGGTACGGCCTATTTCGTCTTTCATGAATCGGTCAACCCCATCGGCCTCGTAGGTGTGGTGCTCATCACAGCGGGTGTGCTCATCATTTCATACTCCATGCAGGACAGCACGATGGGCTGATCTACAGAGCCTGTTATAAAATAAAGCCATGATACAAATAGATAAAGAACTTATTTCCCCGGACCTTTTGCAAAAGCTTAAGAACATCGATACAGATGTTCTGGAGTTTCGAAGGGGAGGTCCTTTGGACAAAGTTGCGCTTGAGAAACTTCGGGAACATTTTCGAACGCACCACATTTTTCATAGTGCAGGTATTGAGGGGAACAGGCTAACTATGCAAGAAACAGCTCTTGTTCTAAAAGAAGGAATTGATATTTCCGACAAGCCAATACAGGATAGCATTGAAGTGAAAAATTTAGCGCTTGCTTTTGATTTCCTGTATGAATTGTCTGAAGAGGATGTTGAATTATCAGAAAACTATATTCGGCAAATTCACAAGTTAATTGTAGGTGATGAAATGTCATTGCGCCCTGGAGAATATAGAAACATTGGGGTAATAATCACAGGTTCAGAGCACAAACCACCTGAGCCATTTGAGGTTCCAATTAGAATGATGGAACTCATAGAATGGGTAAAAGAAAATAAAGATACTAATCCAATAATTGTGAGTGCCATTGCTCACCATGAATTCGTCAAAATCCACCCGTTTACAGATGGCAACGGTAGGACTGCTAGAATAATACTTAATCTTTTGCTTCTGAAAAAGGGCTATCCCATATGTAACATAAAAAGAACTGAGAGGCCGGCATATTATCAGGCATTGTCAGCTGCTGACAATGGTAATTATGAACCAATCATTGATATTGTAGCTTCAAATTGCAATGAACTATTCGCTGAATATATACGAGTAAGGGATGAATCACTGAGATTTGCTGACTGGGCAAAAAAAATTGGTCAAAAGGATTCTCAATCCCGGCTTGTAAAAGCAAAAGGAGAATTTGAAATTTGGTATAATCGAATCAATCAGATTAAACTTGAATTCAAACAATCAGTTTCAGTTTTAAATGACAATCTTGAAAGTTATAATTTGACTTACTATGAATATCCTGCAATTACTTTTGAGAAATATCAACAACTGAAAGAAAAAGGTACAGCAGCAGGAACAAACGTTTTCTCAATTAGATTTCATAATAGTGATGACGACAGAATCATTGCCACATTTATGTTTAGATTTTACAGACATCCCGGATTGTATGATCAAACTTCCAATGTAATTCCAATGACATTAAACTATTATGATCCGGAAAAAAAGGATTTTGTTTTTATCAACGGGTTTAGCTGGTCCGGTAAAATTAAATTAAGAGCTTTTTATATAAATGCGAATAATGAAATTGTAGTACGATATCAACAAACACCAAGTTATGAAGGCGAATTAATTAATGCAAGGTTAAGCGATGTCGTCCGGGAGTTTTTTAATGAAGCCTTTGAGCATATGCTTGGGCTTAAATGATTCTAATGTTAATCAGAAGCCTTAATCATTTCGTAGTTTGCATTTCGATTTGTATCCGTAAATTGCATCCTCTTTTCTGATCAAAACAGCAATCGTATATATGCGATACACCCTCACCAAAACATTTCGCTTTGAGTCTGCACACCGCATGTCAAAAGGCTATCAGGGCAAATGTGCCAATATACACGGCCACTCATGGAACGGGCATGTAGCATTCAGTTTCGAAACGCTCGATGAGTATGACATGGGTTATGACTTCAGAGATATGGGCGCATTCACCCGTGGCATCGAAGAGCAGCTGGACCATAAGCTGCTGCTCTGCAGTGACGACACGGAGATCATAGCACTATGCAGGAAGCAGGGGCTCGCGATCGTTATTTTTGAAAAAAATCCTACCTGCGAAACGATAGCAAGGCATTTCTATGATGAGATAAAAGAAAAACTCTCTGACGATCCCAATATAAAGATCGAATATGTACAGATCGAAGAGACCTGCACCACCTCCTGCCGCTACTCAGGCTGAGAATGCCCTTCTTTTAAATATCATGTTTTATTATTATGTAAGTCATGTGCAGGTTTGTACTAAAGTTGTTCTTTTGCATAATAAAACAAAAGCATATGAAACTACTCATAGTATATGGCACCACCGAAGGCCAGACAAGAAAGATAGCCGAATTTCTAAAGATCGAAGCCGAAAAGACCGGTACTCAGGTCACCCTCTGCGATGCTACGATGGAGCAGATCAGTCCCGAAAAATTTGATGCTGTGATGATCGGTGCCTCTCTGCACATGCACAAATATCAAACCTCGATCACACATTATATCAAATCGTATCTGGGAGCGCTGAATGATATGCCCACAGCATTCTTTTCGGTGAGCCTGAGTATGCTGTCTGAGGCATATGATGAGAAGACATTTCAGGAACTGAAAGACATCACGATGCAGTTTCTGGTCGATACCGGCTGGAACCCGACTGCCATAGAGTATGTAGCGGGTGCGCTGCGCTATACGGAGTATGACTTTTTTAAGAAATTCATCATGCGAATGATAGCCCAAAAAGGCGGTGGCAAGGATACAGATTCATCGCATGACTATGAATATACAGACTGGGTCAGGGTCAGGATATTTCTGAATGAATTTATGAAACTCGCTGCCAGAGCCCCTAAACTGGCAGATGAAATTCTGTAATGCTGTTTTGCAGAGCATAAAATTCTTTATCTTTAGATTAGCTAATTGTCTAAATTGATTTGATGGCGCGTCCTGTTCTGATTTTTTTTATGATCCTCGGCCTCAGTTCTGTCCATGCACAGAGGCTGTTGGATTATTACAGCAAGGGCAATGACAAGCTCATGCACCGTGACTATCAGGGGGCGGTAAGTGATTATACAAAGGCTATAGCTATCGATTCCTCATTTCTCAACTCCTATCTCAATCGCGGCATGGCCAGAGAGCATCTCAAAGACCACGAAGGTGCCATAGCCGACTATACGCATTTTCTGCAAGGCGATCCGAAATCGAAGACTGCATATTATAACCGTGGCAATTCGCAAAATAGTCTGCATGATTTCGATGCAGCCATTTATGATTTCACCAGTGCTATCGAGATCGACCCCGACTATGCCGGAGCCTATGCAGGCAGGGGCTTCGCGAGATCCGCACAAAAAGACTATGAGGGTTCGCTCGACGATTATAACAAAGCCATAAAACTCGATCCCTCTGATGCATCTAATTATTACAACAGAGCCAATGCATATTTTGTATTGAAAAATTATGCAGCGGCATTGACCGATTTCAACAAGACCATCGAGTTGGATCCCTCGAATGCTCAGGCATACAACAATCGCGGCAATTTGAAATATGACCGCAAGGATATGAAGGGCGCTCTGGCAGACCTCAGCCGGGCACTGGAGCTCGATCCGACTTTCACCGAGGCATATTATAATCTCGGCAATATCAAGAATGATGAAAGAGATTATGAGGCTGCGATCAGCTACTACAATAAAGCACTAAGCCGCGACAGCACACTCCGGCAGGCCTATTACAGTCGGGGCAGCGCACGCGACATGCAGAGAGACTATGAGGGCGCAGTAGCAGATTTTACCAAAGCCATACTGCTGAACCCCAAAGAGGTCAGCGCCTACTACAATCGTGGCGTGGCGCGCGGCCATATCAAAGACTACAAAGGCTCTCTGGCAGACTTCAACAGGGCTATCCAGCTCAACCCCACCGACCCCGATGCCTATTACAACAGAGGTATCACAAAACTGATACTGGGCATGAAAGATGATGCCTGTTTCGATCTCAACAAGGCCAAAGACATGGGCTTCGATCATGCAGATGCGGTGCTCCAGAAAAGCTGTCAATAATTGACAATTGATAATGCGAAATGTATTGGCACAGGGATAAAACTGACCATAGTCCACGATTGAAATCGCGGGCTATGGCAAGGTACATTCTTCGCCGCATGTATTTCTATGTTCCCTGTGTGGTTAATGTATTGGTTGGGGAGAGGTTTTTTTCAAAAAAAATATCGATGTCATCTCCATCTCTCTGAAAGTATTTTACATTTATACCAATCAATCAAGACATGGATCAGGAAGACATCAAAAAAGTCTCCATCACGGGACTGCTGCTCACCATAGGGATCGTATACGGAGACATAGGAACCTCGGCGCTGTTTACCTTTCAGACCATTCTGAAAGATGCCGGAGACTCTACCGAAGAACTCGTGCTCGGTGCCATCTCATGCGTATTCTGGACACTCACGCTACAGACCACATTCAAATATATCTTTCTCACCTTGCGCGCAGACAACCACGGTGAGGGTGGTATATTCTCGCTCTATGCACTCGTGAAGCGCTATGGCAAAAACCTCGTCTATCCCGCTATAATAGGCGCAGGCACACTGCTGGCAGACGGCATCGTGACACCGCCTATCACTATCACATCGGCCATCGAGGGCTTGAATGGTGTGCCCGGTATCGGTCATCTGTTCGTACCCGGCAACCATCTGATCATGGAGATCGTGCTCGGCATCATAGTGGTGCTTTTTATTTTTCAGCGCTTCGGTACCAAGGTAGTGGGCGTGTCTTTCGGGCCGGTGATGTTCATCTGGTTCACTATGCTCTGTGTACTCGGCATCAATCAGATCATACACTATCCGGCTATCTTTAAGGCGCTGAGTCCGCACTACGGGCTGCGTCTGCTCATACATCATCCGCACGGGTTCTGGCTGCTGGGGGCTGTCTTTCTCTGCGCCACAGGTGCGGAGGCGCTCTATTCTGACCTGGGACATTGCGGCCGCAAAAACATACAGGCGAGCTGGATATTCGTGAAGCTCTCTCTCGTGCTCAACTATCTCGGGCAGGGCGCATGGGTGCTGATGCAGCACAAACCGCAGCTGGCAGAAGGTGTCAATCCCTTTTTTGAGATCGTGCCTTCATGGTTTCTCATACCCTCCATCGCTATTGCTACGGCGGCTTCCATCATTGCGAGCCAGGCACTCATCAGCGGTTCATTCACCCTCATCAGCGAGGCCATCAGTCTCAATTTCTGGCCACGTGTGACCGTGAAATATCCCACCACCATACGCGGACAGATCTACATACCGAGCATCAACTGGATACTCTGCGCGGGCTGCATACTGGTAGTGATGTACTTTCGCACCTCAGAGAATATGACCGCGGCCTATGGTTTCTCCATCACCGTAGCCATGCTCATGACCACCGTACTGATGTATTATTTCCTGCGCTATCGCCAGCACTTTCCGCTATGGCTGGTGATCTGTATCATGGTCATTTTTCTCTCGGTCGAGTCAGCTTTTTTTGTGGCCAATGCCGTCAAGATCGCTAAGCGGATCATGTTTCTCTTCTGTGAGTTTGGTCTTATCTTCACGATGTATGTCTGGTACAATGCGCGCAAGATACAGAACCGTTTTGTGCAGTTTCGCGAGCTGGCAGAATACATGCCTTTCATCGATGATCTGAGCAAAGACGAAAGCGTACCGAAGTATGCCACACACCTCATCTATCTGAGCAAAGCCAACAACAGTCATGAGATCGAGGAAAAAATAATCTACTCTATATTCGCTCACAAACCCAAACGCGCAGACTGCTACTGGTTCGTGCACATAGAATGGACCGACGAACCATACACGATGGAGTATAGTGTCAAAGAACTGAAGGATGACAAGGTGATACGTGTAGAATTCAGGCTGGGCTTCAGGGTGCAGCCGCGTATCAATCTGTTCTTTCGCAAGGTGGTCGAAGAACTCGTGGCCAATAAGGAACTCGACATATCCAGCAAGTACACATCACTGCACAAACGCAACCTGCCCGCAGATTTCAAATTCATTGTGCTGCAGAAATTCCTTTCTTACGACAATGAATTTTCGCTGCGTGACGGTTTCATACTAAACAGTTATTTCGCCATCAAGAAACTCGCACTGACAGACGACAGGGCATTCGGGCTCGACACCAGCGAGACACAGATCGAAATGATACCGATAGTAGTGTCGCCCACATCTAGTATCAACCTCACCAGAGTGAGTGCTGACAAGGTGCAGGAATAAAATAAAATTTAAAAAAGGGCTGACGAAACTCATCCTGCCATTTGTTCTTATCCAGCTCCCGCTCGATGAAAGTTCATGTTTCCCGGCTTTATTTGCCTTAGATTACATCCATATGTGGTGGCAATATTTCTTAGTGTTCATCTGTTCATTTGCGGTAGACGTGGTCCCTTTGCCTTTGCCACCGGCTTTTACCATCATGATCGTGCTTCAGTTGGTTTTTCATCTCAATATATGGGCAGTGATATTCATCGGTGTAGGAGGATCTGTAGCTGGCCGTTATGTTCTCACATTATATATTCCACTGGTATCAGGCAAAATTTTCAAACCATCAAAAAATGAAGACGTACAGTATCTGGGAAAGAAGCTGAAACAAAAAGGCTGGCAAAGTCAACTGGCCATACTCATATACTCACTGCTGCCGCTGCCTACCACACCCCTGTTCATAGCAGGTGGTATGGCTCAGATGAAACCTTATTACATCATACCGGCATTTTGCGTGGGCAAATTCACCAGCGATATGGTGGCTGTACTGCTCGGCAAATATGCTGCCGAAAACACAGAAATGGTCGTGCATGGCATGATCAACTGGCAGTCCATAGTCGGTTTCAGCATTGGCCTGCTACTCATCTGCAGCCTGCTATTTATAGACTGGCGCACGCTGCTGCAGAAGCGCAAATTCAGTTTGCGTTTTAATATCTGGAAGTGACATGTTCGGTTTCTTATAGGTAGAATTCTCGTTGTTGGTTTATCATCCACGCATCGCATTTCGTAGGGGCAACCCTTGCGGTTGCCCGCTAATGCCTTTACCCCAAAAAGGGGCTTTAACAGCCAATACATTAACCACATAGAAAACATAGAAATGCAATTTTCACCGCAGAGGCGCAAAGGCTGTTTGTCCCCCGCTGGCGGGGGCTAAGGGGGGGGAATTACTTACTCCCGAAAACGCAAAGAATACATTGATCGATGAAATGGCTTGTATTGATTCCTCCCCTGTGCTAATGCAAAAAGCCTTTACAGCACCGGCTTTGCGCCGAATATCTCTCGTGCCAGTCTGCCATCGTGACCATAGATATCATGACGGAAATTGACCCTGCCCATGGGATCGACCCATGCCGTGAAGTAAACGATATATACCCGTATCGATGGCCTCACGGGAAACTTCCGCTCCACATGCTTGGTCATCAGTTCGGCGATATGGTCGGGTGTCATCGTCGTATCATTTCTGAAAATATAATCCGCCAGTTTCTTGGGTTCACTGAGCCTGATGCAGCCGTGACTGAAGGCACGTGTAGACTCATTAAAAAAACTCTTGGCAGGTGTGTCGTGCAGATAGATGTCAAAACTATTGGGGAAGAAAAAAGCCAGAAGCCCCAGCGCACAGTCAGGCCCCGGTTTCTGCCTGATGTCAAAGGGTACGCCCTTAGTGTATTTGTTCCAGTTGATAGACCAGGGATTCACCTCGACGCCGCGGCTCAGCACCTCCATATGGTTTTTAGCCAGATAGCCCGGGTTGCGCTTGAGTATGGGCAGCATCTCATGTTTGATGATGCTCTGAGGCACGTTCCAGTAGGGGTCTATGGCCACGACCGACAGCCTGCCGGTGAATATACTCGTGGCAGATGCGGCCTTGCCCACCACCACATCCATACTCAGCGTGTCGATGCCTGCCTCATACACATGAAGCCTGTACTCGGGTATATTGACGAGGATATAGTTCTCGGGCAGTGAGTCGGGCAGCCAGCGCAGACGCTCCATATTGAGCATGATCTGCCTGATGCGGGTCTCTATGGGCGTGTTGATCTCAGCCACGGTCAGCGAGTCTACCACGCCTGTCTCGCGCAGGCCTGTACGCCCCTGATAGCGCAGCACAGCCGCAGTGAGGCGGTCGTTATAGAGGGCTTCGGTATCTGTGGCATTGTAATCTCCCATAGCGATCAGTGCCTTCTTGAGATGCATCACATCATCAGTGCTATCACCCGCGCGGAGCGTGCGTTTAGAGAGTTTAAGCAGAGGCCATCCGCCTTTTCTTTCTATCTGACGATATTGCACCAGCACTTTTTTGAGAGCCTTGTAGTAAGAGTTTACAGGTTCGTACTCACTATAGATGCCCGGCGATGTGACGAGTGTATCGATGAGCCGCTGATAGTCTTTTTTATTGCGGGGAATGTACCACTCCAGGCCTTTGAGATCGGCATCCGTGCCGCCATATTGCTTGTGCGCGAATTTGAAGAAAGTAGCGGTGAGTTTCAGGTCCAGTTTGGTATAGCCGCGCGTCATGCCCGACATCATCATCGCGCCTATATCAGCAGGATCGAGGCCCTCGTCTATCGTACTATCGCCAAATTCGCTCTCATAGACCGTCAGCGTATTGAGCAGGTCATGCGCGCTGAGCGTGAGGGTATCTTCATTGAGCCAGGCCGCCTCATAGTTCCGTCTTTGATAGAAAGTGAGGATGTCTTCAGCATAGGGGCGCAGCGATGTATCTCTAAGGAGTTCGTTTTTCACAAAGTCGCTATCTATCGAGCAGTCGCTATATTGTTCGCTGGTGAATGGGGTCTTGTTTTGTTTTGCAGCATGTCGTGATGACCTTTTACAGTTGCAACTCTGGATACAAAACAAAATAAGAAAGACGGAGAGCAGAAGGACAAAAGACCGTTTGATCATAAAGGTGTATTTATTATTTGCAAACAAAGATAATGGCTTTTTGTCCGCAATAAATGAGGAGGGTCATTGTATCTATTGACCTCCTGCATTTTCACACAAGGAACAGGAAGATTATTCTGCCACAGAGCTTGCATTGGGCTGTTCACCCCTCTCCTTTGGAGAGGGGCAGGGGTGAGGAAGTATTGGCTGTTTCTCCCCTCCTATCAGTCGAGGCTCAATATCATCCCCCCGAATCCACTCAGGCTGCACATGCCCTCATTCATCGTATCATCTTTGTTTATCGAAAAATATTTTCGTCCCCCAAACGGCAGCCTGAACTCCCTTTTTTGTTCTTTGAAATTCAACACTACCAGTATCTCTTCGCCCTCATAGATCCTCTTATAAGCCAGTATCCCATCTGGCAAGGTAGACAGTAGTGCAAGACTGCCGGAACGGATAGCAGGACTCGATTGGCGAATATGCAGGACATCGGTGACCAGATGGAGCAGCGAATTTTCATCCTTCACCGAGCGCTCCGCATTCACCTCTTTGAAATTCTCATGCAGTGGCAGCCATGTGCTGTCAGCCGCAGAGAAACCCGCATTGCGCGAGCCATCCCACTGCATGGGTGTACGGATCTCATCGCGGTTCATCGTCTCCCCTGCCAGATCGAAGATGATACGCGGCACAGACTTGTATTTCTGCCCGATAGGGTCCAGCGATGTGGCATAGGGATAGCGCGCATCTGTCATACCGATCTCCTCGCCCATATACATACAGGGCACGCCACGCACGGTCAGCTGCATGAGGTGAAGCACCTTGGCCTTGCGGATGTCATCGCCTATACGGCGAATGCTGCGACGGCGATCATGATTGCTAAACACATATACGGGCATGAATGGGTAAGGAAAATCAGTCTCAAGATTATGAATGAGTGTATGAAAATAGGCAGAGGAAAATCTGAAAGGCAGCATCTCAAAATCAAAGACGAGACCGAGGCCGTCATTCTTTTCCGCACCGGTGAATTTTCGTATCGCCTTTCTGTCGCCAAACACCTCACCCAGCAGCATCTTAGTGCCATACTGATCGCAGACAGCACGCAGCTCTCTGGCGAAACCCGCTGTCTCAGGATGATTTATGCTGTATTTCGCTTCCTGAAAGAACGATGATGGATCGCTCTCGGATGGAAATATTTTCCACTTAAAAGGATTGTCTCTGAACGCTGCGTCTTTGTATATCACATTGAAAATATCAAGACGAAAGCCATCGATATTTTTGTCCAGCCAGAATCTGACATTATCGAGCATTGTCTTTTTTACATCGGGATTGCGATAATTAAGGTCAGGTTGAAAAGGTAAAAAACTCGCCCAGCAATATTGATCACGCGCCTTGGAATAACGCCATCCCGTGCCACCCGTCATGCTGTACCAGTTGGTAGGGCGATCGCGCCATATATACCAGTCGGCCTTGGGGTTATCTCGCGAGGAGCTTGACTCTATGAACCAGGGATGCTGATCGGATGTATGGTTCATCACCATATCGAGCACGATCTTCATGCCGCGTTTGTGCACTTCCTCTATCAGCTGCATGGCATCATTCATAGTGCCTGCCAGCGGGTCGATGTCGGTATAGTCTGTGATGTCGTATCCGAAGTCCACATTCGCCGAGCTGAAGAATGGCGAGCACCAGATGGTCTCATAGCCTATGCTTTGGATATAGTCGAGCTTTGCGATGATGCCCTGTATATCGCCCAGTCCGTCGGCATTGGTGTCAAAAAAAGAACGCGGGTATATCTGATAGATAGTGGTGGTGTGATACCAGGGAAGGTCTGCACTCATGTCATGTATTTATTCATTGACAATTTACAAATTAACAATGGATAATGCCAAAACTGGCTTCGGCATGGATAATTTACAATGGCATTAACCCATAGCCCACGATTTCAACCCTGGGTCTTAGGATTGTTTCTTGGTTTCGGTTCAAGCGAGGAAGCTTACATTTTCTTTATATCAACCCTTCGGGTTTCTTATTGTTTGATCCTATATGCTATAATCATTTCAACCCTTTGGGGTTTAATGTAAATACATCCCTAACAAAAGATGCTTCTGCAAAAAATCCCGAAGGGATGGCATTATTATAGAAAAACAGGATGCATTTAATTTTAACCCAGAAGGGGTGCCATAGTGGAAATATGAATATGGTTCAACTCTGGACGCTTGAACCTGCTGAGAGCGCTACAATACTATTTCGCGTAGATATAGAGCAGGCTACCATCTGCGAGTACAGGCATGAGCATTTTGAGCACATCATCCGGCAGCGCGGGGCATCCGAAGCTCTTGCCGGTGTAGCCATACTGCTGCACGAAAGATTCGCAGACATACCATGCCCCGTGTATGATGATCTCACGGGCACGGGCATTGTCATTCTTGCCACACTCCAGACCATCGAGCAGCAGCGCGGGGCCGTGCAGGGCAGTCTGAATGATGGAACCAACCTTAAAAAATCCAAGACTACTTTTGTGAGATTCTTTTTCATTCGAGAAACTCGTAGCCTTCAGATCGCCTGAATTCCGGCCATGCGCCACATAGGTATGCGAGAGGATCTTCTTATTGTCGAGATCGACCACCACGAATCTCTTCTGGTCAGATGTTTTGGAAAAATCGCACACAGCCACGATATGCTTCTGCGGTTTGAAACGATCATAACCAGCCATACATTTTTTGAATGCGTCATAAGACAAAAAACCTTCGAGGCCGCATTCGTCAAAAAGCAGTCTGGTCCGGTCCACAGCCACGGGGGCTTTGGCGGCATCATTATTGGTCTTAACTCCGTTGTGGAGAAAAAGCAGTAATAACAGGCTAAATATATTCATACTATTAAGAACGAATATAGGACATAAATCGTCTAAGGAAAAGTCTGCTGTTGAGCCACAGTACAACCACTTAACAGAAAATTAGTTAAGATTCCCATCAAAGGAGCCTAAAATCCGTTGAAATCAGGGCCTGATCGTAGCCTTTACTATCACCTCACCACCACAAATCGCACAGGTGTTGCGCCTTTCAGCACCAATGTATAAACACCTTCGGCGGCATCTTTCACATCTATGAGCTGTGTGTCAGCAG
>CAIXBT010000151.1 GCA_903917755.1 uncultured Bacteroidota bacterium | reverse complement strand
GGTTCGAGCCCCTCTGGACGCCCACAGTTATAGCCCCTTCGGGATTTAAGGTAAAAAGGTCGGTATTATGCCGACCTTCAGCGACTTTCACGTGACCGGCGGCAACCCTGCCGGCAATGCGTCATTCACCAACCCTGACTATGTGAACAGGAGGTTCGTTTGGGTCGGGCACAGGAAGAATTAAGTCCAAATATATCTTCCCGAGGGAAGTCAGGTAAAGAAAATCAGGATCCGGAGTGGCTTGGAAATCAATAAGCCGAGCCAATCGCACCAATCGTTTCCTGTACTTTACATGACTTATATTGTGAAAGGGAACATTGAAATTCTTTTCTCGTTAGTAATTAGACCTATTAATTGCTGATATGAGAAACCCCCTACTACCCTTCATTATTGCGTTTCTGGTGCTTATCAAAAGTGCCAATGCCGCGACGGTCACCGTGCAGGATGCACAGGGAGTGGCTGTCAATTTTTTTAAACTCAATGCACCTTCATCGCCGACTGCGAGTGCGACCTTGCAATACACAGCCACGGAACCTAATGGCGCTGTTGATTTTTATGTGTTCAGTGTGGCACCTCTCACGGGTTTTGTGATAGTGGCCGCAGACGATGCGATAGAGCCGGTGATCGGTTTTTCTTCGGAATCAGATTTTGATATTGCCGCTGCTGCTAAGACCGGTATTAAAGACTGGATGAATACTGCATCGGCTAAAATATCCGGAGCTGTGCAGCATCATGTCAGAGCCAGTGCCACAATCGCGAGTCAATGGACATCGTACAGACAGGGTTTCAGTCCCAACTCCAGAAGAACGATTGCTGTGGCCCCGCTACTGACCACCAGCTGGAATCAGGAGCCATACTATAATCAATTGTGCCCTTTTAATACTACCGACAATCAGCGAAGTGTGACCGGGTGTGTCGCCACGGCTATGGCGCAGATCATGAAATACTGGAATTACCCTGCTACCGGAAACGGGTCATACACCTATAACGATGCTACGAGCAGCGGATTTTCTTCGAACTACGGGACACAGTCTGCTAATTTCGGAACTACCACTTATGCCTGGTCGAGTATGCCGGCGAGCCTCACTGCCAATAATACAAGCGTAGCCACACTCATGTATCACTGTGGTGTGGCTGTGGCGATGGACTATGGCGATGACAATCAGGGCGGCAGCGGAGCGTATGTGCTGCAGTCAGAAGCCGGTCCTGGCAATCCCTGCGCGCAATATGCATATGCTAATTTCTTTAGGTATAATGCCAATACATTACATAGTGTTTATTATGCGAATTATACTTCTGCAGACTGGATCACGCTGATGGAGGGTGAGCTAAATGCCGGCCGGCCGGTACAGTATGAAGGGGCTGACCCTTCTGCAGGTGGCCACACCTGGGTCTGTGATGGATACAATACCAGCAATCAGCTACACATGAACTGGGGCTGGGGTGGCACGAACAATGGCTACTTCAGTGTGACAAACCTGAGTGTGGGAGGCTATACTTTCAGTGCGGGAGATGCAGCCCTGATCGGTATCCAGCCGCTCACCATCACTTGTTCGCTGCCTACGGGCCTTACATCATCAGCCATTAGCGGTACGGCTGCTACCTTGAGCTGGGCAGCTGTGGCAGGTGCCACTTCTTATAACCTTCAATACAAAACATCAAATGCTACAGCATGGACCACCCTGTCTGTGTCTACTCAATCAAAAACATTGACAGGACTTACTTCGGGTACCGTATATGACTATCAGGTGCAGACAGTATGCAGCAGTGGCTCCTCGGCTTATTCTGCCGTTTCGACATTTACTACTTTAACTACAGCTTCATGTGCTGTCCCATCAGGACTGTCTTCATCGGCTCTTACAACTACGGGAGCAACGTTAAATTGGACAGCAGTGAACGGAGCCTCAACCTATAACCTTCAATACAAAGCATCCACAGCTAATACCTGGAATACAATATCAGTTGCCGCGTCATCTAAGGTTCTGACAGGACTGACGGCTGGTACGCTGTATGACTATCAGGTGCAGACCATATGTTCCGGTGGTTCCTCTGCTTATTCTGTCGCCGCTACATTCACTACTTCGGCTAACACCTGTGGTGTTTCGATAGGACTTAATTCATCTTCCATTACGGCTACTGATGCTACATTGGCCTGGGCAGCGGTAAGCGGCGCAAGTTCTTACAACCTTCAGTACAAAATATCTTCGGCCGCCAACTGGACCACGGTATCTGTGACAGGTACAGCTAAAACTCTGACAGGCCTGACAGCGGCTACACTGTATGACTATCAGGTGCAGGCCGTATGCCCCTCAGGCAGCTCGGCATATTCCACAGTAGCGACTTTTACGAGTGTAAACAATCTGAACTACTGCACGGCCGAAGGCTCTATGCAAACATATGAATGGATCAGTCATGTGGAAATGGGATCCATAAATCGAAGCTCCGCCGCAGAGCCGGGTGGCTATGTGAATACAGGACTTTCTACCAATCTTCATATCGGCTCCACGGCCGATACGATTTTTTTTAGTCCGGGGTTTTCGGGCTCAGCGTATACCGAAAACTGGTCTGTCTTTGTAGACTTTAATAAGAATGGGGTCTTCACTGATGCAGGCGAAGAAGTAGTAACGGGTACAACCTCAGGTGCAGGTAATTATTTCGGCATTTTCAACGTGCCGGCAGGACTGGTATCGGGTCCCACACGTATGCGTGTGATGATGGGCTATTCTGCTAAACCCGCCTCATGTGGCACGATAGGCTATGGTGAAGTGGAAGATTATATTGTGAACCTTTCCGTAAACGCTCTGGCTAGTGAAAGCGGCAGTACCAGTGCCAGAGAAAATATGACATCTATCTCAGAAGGTTCTGCCGAGGGCCAGCCCGAGAGAGACATTATGAGCCTGTATCCTAATCCCGCACATACATCGATCAATATTCAGGTGTTGAGTTTTAGCAATAATACCGCGACGGTCAATATCTTCAATGTGACCGGACAAAAAATATTCTCCGAAGAGCATCAGAATTCCATAGGCGAGAATGTGCACAGGGTGAATATCAGCGCGCTGCCTGTAGGTATCTATGTGATGGAAATGATAAACAATGGCAATGTGATACGCCAGAAATTTTCAGTCACAAAATAACTATCTGACCGAAACGGGAAAATCTGCCTCGAAGTCATTATTGCCGGGAGTCTCGGTGCCGTTCTTTATCCCCTGCTGATGGCGAAGTATCATACGAAGCCATCCATTGGTACTGTCTGTAGTGGTCCAAGTACTGAAGAGACCGAGTGGCAAGCCTTTGGAGTCTTTATCCTGGATCTTTACAGATATCATACCGGTGGCCGGGTCCAGATTATACACCATCAGATGATTGTCCGCGCGCGATATGATCGTATCGGTCATATTGTGCAGTGGGTTCAATGCCTCATTGAGCAATAATACCTGAATAGCATATGAAGTTTGAGGCTGGAGCCTGATGGTATCTACATAAGACGGGGGATTAGGTCGGGTCTCATTGAAGTTGACATACTCAAAGGTGTCGATCTTATTCGTAGTGAGATTTTGAGTGATGACCTTCAGCGTTGTGATAGCCTCATTCGTAGATTGAACAGGTTCATTCTTACATGAATTCAGCAGGGCTATGGACCCCAGCAGAATGGAAAAGATAATAGTGAATATACCGACCTTCATGTATGAATATGATGTCATAAATGTAAAAATAAAGATAAAACTGATATGCACATGCCAACATTTGAACTGTGCTGCATGGGACATATCTCCAATGTACCTAAACGAAAGAACATTGAATTATTGCCCGACGATGATTAAAAACTTGTCAATGGGAGGTTTCCATAGGTGAAAAGCACAGGATCTGCATGCTACAAGATCCTGTGCTTTTATGGTCAGATGTTGAACTCTAGCGGTACGATGATCTTTATAGAAATATTGGCACCCATATTATAGATGCCGCTATGTCCTGTCGGATTGTTGGGATAGGATTCGAAGTATTTTAACCTGCTGAGATGATCCTGATAAGCCGTATTGAGCAAATTAGAACCAAGCACATATATGCTCAGGACCGTTTTCCCTTTTTTGTCAGTGAAGCCGCCTCCGAATCCTGCATTTAGCAGGGCATAAGCGGGTGTCGAGGTCTCGGTCCCGAATGCACTATAGATGCGGTTTTGCCGGGCATAATATGTCACACCGACTTTCACAAAGGCATTGACCAGATGAGCCTTTTTGATCTTAAAATCATAGCGCACTTCAGACGTGCCGTGCAGCGGCGGGATCTGCGGCAGATAGCGCGTACTGTCAGGTACGGTTTTGCCTTTGGAACTGAGAAAGTCAGCATATACCAGAGATAAACCATTGTCAATATGTAGTGATTTGACAGGGTGAATATCCAGACTCAGTTCGCCGCCATATAGCTGTGCGCTGGCCTGCTGAAATTCGAAAGTTTGGTTGCCTGCCACTATTACAGAGTCGTGACCGTTTATACCTGATAGTTTTTGATTGTAAATATAGTTTTGGATATAGTTGTAAAAAACATCTGCTCCAAGCACTACATATTTGGTGCTGTATGAAAGGCCAAAATCAGGCTGCCAGCTGAATTCCGGTTTGAAATTCTCATTGCCGATCTGATACATATTGGTGCCGGGGTGCACACCATTGGCAGATATCTCCGAAATATTGGGCGCACGAAATCCCCTTGCGAAATTGAACTTGATGGCGAGTTGACTATTGAGATTATACGTAGCTCCGATACTGCCTGTGAATCCCTGAAAGGTGGAATGATGAGCCGAAAAGACTTTGGTGCCACTGGTATCAGTAGCCGGAACCGGCATGTCGAAACCTGTAGCGGGATTCGGCTTGGTGTATAGCTGGTCACTATTGAAAATTCGCACATCATATCTCACACCGCCTTCGAAATCAAATTTTCCAAAAGACCGTTTCACTATAGCAAAGGGGCCGAAATCGATCTGACTGTATGACGGTATCACAAAGTCAGTACCTGATGTTACATTATTAGCTTGATACATGCCATTGAAGCCTATGCTGAAGTTCCAGAGTTTTATCTCAGGCATATGATATTTGACATCATAGCTGATCGTATTGAGCTGCAGATATAGCCCAGGTATATCAGATAATACAGGATGGCTATATTCTCTTCTTACACTTCGCTGATAGCCCAGGTCCACATCCAGCGTACCGGCATTGTTGCCCAGTTGAAAATTGTTTGAGGCCATGACCCGATAGTGCTGTACATGCTGATGCAGCTTTTCTATTCCGTAGCTATTGAGGTCGGCATTAGAGACTATAGGTCGCAACGTATCGATCTCTGATATCTGTCTGGTGAACCGACGCGAAGCGCTGTCCCGGCTGCCGTCCGGTATCTCCTGCAGATCGTCGTAGAGCGAGAAGTTGACATGAGAGTAACCCCAGTTGCGGTGTATGCCCACAGATCCGCTGGCATCAGTTTCACTAAACGCCGTACCAAACACACGGCCATCTATTTTATTCTGATAGTCCATAGCCTGCTTGTGAGATACTCTCGCTATCCAGTCTATCCCATCTTTGGTACCCTTGATCATGGCAGAACCACCTATCTGGTTATTATTGCTGCCATAGTCTGCGGTGATATCACCCATCAGCTTACCTTCGGGTGCTGGTCGTGTGGGGATCAGATTCACCACGCCTGCCAGCGCATCAGATCCGTAGCTGAGGCTCGCGGGACCTTTGAGGATCTCTACACGGTCCACGCCATACTGGTCCACTTCTATCCCGTGTTCATCACCCCATTGCTGGCCCTCCTGCCTGAAACCATCATATAGTGTCAGGATACGGTTGTATCCCAATCCACGGATGAACGGTTTGGATACATTTGGCCCTGTGGTCACAGCGGTGACACCGGGTATTTTGGTCAGGGCATCTATGGCATTGGTCGATACGTTGGAGAGCAGATAGTCGTGATTGACCACCACTATCGGAATGGGGCTGCGACTGGCTTCTGTGGCTTTTGATTCGCCGGTCACGATCACCTCCTGCAGTTCTCCTGCAGATTGCACCAGATAGATATTCAGCAGCTGATCTTCAGGTATGTTTACAGTGAGCAGTTGAGATGCATAGCCTATCAGTTTGATCTCTGCCAGATATTTTCCTTTGCTTAGATTTTTCAATTCATAATAACCCGAAGTGTCGGTCACGGTGCCGACTTTAAGATCGGAGATATAGATAGTGGCACCGTACAGAGACTCTTTGGTCTCTTTGTCATATATCTTGCCATGCAGGATATTTTGAGCGGGCAGTATGGTATATGCCAGCCATAGTAATAGTAAGTTTATATATTTCAAATACTTCATTCTAATTTTTAATAATAATAACTCAGCGACATGCTGATAATAGTCCTCTCGCAATGAGCAGGGGCAGGCACAAGGCCTGTTTAAAATTTGAGAACAGGTTTAGACCAGATATGGTGGTCCGCGGAGGTGATATGCCTGAGTCCTGGCAGGTAGTAAGACTTCATCGTGTACTGCCGCGATCCTTTTGGGCAGAAATACGATGATGAAGGAGTAATGATCTTCGCTGAAATGAAGAAGCCCCAATACATCCATTTTACAGATGAAACAGTCTTCTTCCTGATCTGTAGAGTGTATGTGATGATCACAATGGTCAGTATGTGCGGCAGAGTGATATTTGGCTGAGAAGGCATAGTGAATATCCTTGACGGAGGTGGCATAAAAAAACACCCCCAGCAATAGAAAGACCGATATGCTTTTCCCGATACCGCGCAACTTCATTGCTTGCAAAGTTATTCAAAAAATGAAATCGAAATGTTACATTTATATAATGAAATCCGTTATTCTCATACGCCATGTCAAATCAGACCATAGCAATATGCTGGCAGACATAGACCGCCCTATCAGAAATGACAGAAAAGAAGATGCCAAAGAGGTGGCGAAAGACATAAAAAAGAGGGGTGACTCACCTCAGCATTTGATCTGCAGCCCTGCCAAACGTACCCTTCAGACGGCTTCATTACTGGCTCACAGCTGGGATTATCCGGAGAAAAAGATCGCTATAGCTGAATCTTTGTATGAATGTACGGCAAATGATATTCTGAACCTGATCAAAAATACTGATGAGAAATTTGATACCATCGCCATAGTCTGTCACAATCCTGCCATTACAGATTTTGTAAACCAATATTCGGATGCACGTATCGATAATGTGCCGACCACCGGTGCAGTGAAGGTCGATTTTGGCAAGGGAAAATGGAAGGAGATCAAAACCGGAAAACTGAATTGGTTTCTAAGCCCGAAACAACTCAAGGCCGCGGACTGATGGATCAGATCGGCAACATTTGCAAAATATATTCGTTATAACAGTATGACAATGACCCGAAAAATAGTCGCCATCCTTGCTCTCCTGATCCTTCTGGCCGACTCCTCATGCACTACCAAACGTGACTGCAGAGGGCGTATGAAGCATAAATTGCCCAATGGTGTGTGGATGTAGCAGATTCTGTTTCAGCACAACTTTTATCGATTTAATATTTCCAAATCTTGATGTAATGGTTAAATTTGATCACTGCGATAGAATCAAACATGACTAAGAACGTAAAATTTGTAAACAGAGAAATCAGTTGGTTGTCCTTTAATGACAGAGTGCTACAGGAGGCGGAAGACAAAACCGTTCCTATCCTTGACCGCTTGAAATTTCTGGGGATCTTCTCAAACAATCTGGATGAATTCTTCAGGGTGCGTGTGGCTACCCTCAAGAGAGTCATGGAATTTGGCAAGAAAGCCAAAACGACCTTCCATATCAAACCTCAGAAACTGCTTGATGAGATACAAAAAATAGTGATCCGTCAGAATTTACAGTTCGAAAGAATATATAAGGGGATACAGCAGGAGTTACGCACACAGAAGATATTCATCATAGACGAAACCAAGCTGACACTGGCTCAGAGCCGATTTGTGAAGTCATACTTCTCTGACTATGTGCGGCCGGCACTGGTGCCCATCATGCTCAATCAGGTCAAGCATTTCCCCTATCTCAAAGACAAGTCCATATATCTGGCCATCAAACTATCTGTGACCGGCAAACCAAAGCTGACACAGTATGCGCTCGTTGAGGTTCCTGATCCGGTTGGGAGGTTTGTGATATTACCTTCTGTCAATAGCAATCAATATGTCATCCTGCTCGACGATATCATTCGCCACAATCTGCCGGGGGTATTCTCTATGTTTCATTTTGACAAGATAGAAGCATATACCGTCAAGCTGACCAGAGATGCTGAGCTCGATATTGATAACGACATTTCGCAAAGTTTTCTGGACAAGATCTCCCGTGGAGTAAAGAACCGTCAGAAGGGCGATCCCGTACGTTTCGTATATGATCAGCAGATGCCGCCTGATCTTCTGGCACTATTCACCAGCCGGATGAAGCTGCGCAAATATGACAATCTCATTCCGGGCGGGCGCTATCATAATTTCAAGGATTTCATGGGCTTCCCGCTTTTGGGTACCAAAGATCTGCATTATGAAGATGTCAAACCGCTTCCGCATCCCGCTCTTAGCAAAGACAAAAGTATATTCGATACGATCGGCCAAAGAGATGTGCTGCTGCATTTTCCCTATCATAGTTTCAGCCATTTCATCGACCTGCTGCGAGAAGCTGCCATCGACCCAACGGTCAAGTCTATCAAAATAACACTCTATCGAGCCGCCAAGAAATCAAAAGTGATCAATGCCCTCATTAATGCTGCCCGCAATGGCAAGGAGGTGACCGTGGTCGTAGAGCTTCAGGCGCGGTTTGACGAGGAGGCTAACATCAAATGGGCCAAGGCTCTGGCTGAAGAGGGCATACATGTGATATATGGTGTGTCGGGACTCAAAGTACACTCTAAGCTCTGTCTCATACAACGCGAAGAAAAAGGTAAGCCACGTTTATATGCCAATATCAGTACGGGAAATTACAACGAGATATCTTCTTATGTCTATAGCGATGAATCACTGCTCACCGCAGATCCCCGCATCACATCTGAGGTAGCGCATGTCTTTGATTTCTTCGATCGCAACTATATCGTGCGCCAATACAAGCATCTGATCCCTTCTCCGCTCAAAACGCGTAAGAAATTCATTCAGCTGATCGAACACGAGACTTATAATGCAAAGCACGGAAAACCATCTGGCATCTTTCTCAAAATGAATAGCCTGATAGATGAGGAAATGATCGAAAAACTGTATCAGGCCAGCAATGCAGGTGTCAGGATACGCATCATCGTGAGGGGCATCTGTGCATTAGTGCCGGGTGTGGCAGGTATGAGTGAAAATATAGAAGCCATCAGTATCGTAGACAGGTTTCTGGAGCATTCGCGTATCTATGTATTCGAAAATGATGGGGAGCCGCAGTATTATTTATCTTCTGCCGACTGGATGGCACGCAATCTGGATACTCGTATCGAGATATCATGCCCTGTTTATGATCTCGCCCTTCAGAAAGAATTAAGAGAGATACTGGAGATCCAGTGGAATGACAATACAAAAGCCCGTCTGATAAATTCTCAGCAAAACAATCAATACCGAGCCAGCACTTCTACTGTCAAGATCAGGGCGCAGGAAAAAATATACCAATACCTCAAAAAGAAGAGCGGTTGAGGAATTTGAAAATTTGAAAATGAAATACAAATCTCAAAGACCTGAAACCAGACCCAATGACTTTATCTCAATACTAACGAAGGGTTGATAATTAATTTAAAATGTCTCGCTCTTCATTGGTTATTTCATGCCTTTAATCTCCATAATGGAAATAAGGAAGTTTGCTGCTATAGATATTGGATCGAACTCTGTACGTCTGCTCATAGAGCATGTCATCGAGACGCCCAAAGAAGCCATGTTTAAAAAGAACAGTCTCATACGTGTGCCTGTGAGACTGGGCCCCGATGCCTTCACCGATCATAAGATACCTGAAGCCACTGTCAAGAGACTGGTAGAAGCTATGATGGGCTATAAGTATATTATGAAAGTGAACGAGGTCATACACTATAAAGGCTGCGCCACATCGGCCATGCGCGAAGCGAAGAACGGCGCTGAAATAGTGAAACGGATAGAGAAAGAAACCGGGATAAAAATAGAGATCATCAGCGGCAATAGTGAAGCACACATGATCTTCAATAGTCAGAACTTCATCGCGTCAAAGATCGGCAATGATTGCCTTTTCGTCGATGTAGGTGGTGGTAGTACGGAGATCACGGTATTTATCAAAGGGCAGGCTGTAGCGGCTCGATCCTTTGATATCGGTACCATCAGGCTGCTCAGCAATCAGGTCAAAAAAGAATATTGGAAAGAGCTGAAAGACTGGCTTCGCAAAGAAACCAAGACCATCAAATCATTTTCGCTCGTAGGCTCCGGGGGCAATATCAACCGTCTGTTTAAAATGGCGGAACTCAAACAAGGCAAACCTCTGACCTATGACCTGCTACACAACCTGACCACACAGATCAAAAGACATTCTATTGATAATCGTATCAAACTCTTCGATCTCAATCCCGATCGAGCAGATGTGATCGTACCCGCCGGAGAGATATTTTTGAATATCATGAAATTCGTCGGTGCTACTAAGATCTACGTGCCGAAAATTGGTCTCTCGGATGGTATGGTCCGCGAGGTCTACAAAGAATACAAAAGCGGAAAACGCAGTGAAATAGTATAGAGATATTTTATTCATATCTTTCAAATACTTATTTTCATTATCAATTATCCATTGTTAATTATAAATTATCACACACATGTCATATGGTCAGCCATCCAGAAGAGTAGCGGTAGTAGGCGCTAATCGCATTGCATTCGCACGAAACAACACAGCCTATGCTACAAGCAACAATCAGGATATGATGACTGCTGCTATCAGCGGTCTGGTAGAGCGATATAAACTGAGCGGCGAACTGATAGGCGAGGTGGCAGGTGGCGCAGTGCTCAAACATTCCAGAGATTTCAATCTTATTCGTGAGTCGGTGCTGGGCACGACGCTTGATCCACGCACTCCTGCATGTGATATTCAGCAGGCATGCAATACCGGCATGGAGGCCGCAGTATATATTGCCAATAAAATATCTCTCGGACAGATCGAGTGCGGTATAGCAGGTGGGGTCGATACTGCCAGTGAGGTGCCGCTGGTTTTTGGGGAGAAACTCAGGAAAATATTTCTGGCGGCTAATATGGCTAAAACCACAGGCGGGAAACTGAGCCAACTGCTCAAGATACGTCTCAAATATTTCGCCCCTGTAGCACCGCAAAACTCAGAGCCCAGAACGGGAATGGCTATGGGCGACCACACTCAGGTCACCGCTCGGTATTACGGGATCACAAGAGAGGCGCAGGATGAGCTGGCATTGCAGAGTCATTTGAAACTCGCTAAGGCATATGATCGTGGTTTCTTCAATGACCTTATCACCCCATATATGGGTCTGGAGCACGATAACATACTG
>CAIXBT010000150.1 GCA_903917755.1 uncultured Bacteroidota bacterium | reverse complement strand
CTCAAAGAACTGAAAAAAAATCTCGACAAAACCACGATACGCAACAGCACTTTTTTCTACCAGCAGTTTCTGCTTGATACGGCCTTTAATAAATACCTCAAATCAAAACAGAAACGTACCATAGAACCCAATATACAAAATGTATCAGACAACCTCGATCTGTATTATGTCATACATAAACTCTCTGTCTATTGCGAAGCGCTTAACTATCAAAACATCATAAAAACGGAGTACCACATCGGGTTCATAGATCAGCTGCTATTGCAGATTAAAGAGGGGCAGATGAGCGATGTGCCTGCCGTGAAACTATACTACACAGCATTGCTCACCCTGACACAAAGCGAGAATGAACAAAACTTCTCTGACCTGAAAAAATACCTTCAGATATATCAGGGTATATTCAGTGAGGATGATATCAATGATATCAATACCCTCGCACGGAATTTCTGTATCAAGCGCATCAATAAAGGAGACAAAAAATTTACCCGGGACCTCTTTGATCTCTATCAGCTCGAGCTCCAATACATACGACCGGATGGCAGTACCGAGCTGTCGCCGGTCACTTACAAGAATATCGTAACCCTCGCACTCAATCTGAATGAAACAGAATGGGTATATGATTTTATAAATAACTATACCCGCTACCTGCCGGAGCAGCACCGCGACTCCAATCTCACATTTAATACAGCCCGCTATTATTTTATAAAAAAGAAATACGGAGAAGTGATCAGCCTGCTGAGTACCGTAGAGTATGGTGATCTCTTTATGATGCTTAGTGTCAAGATACTGCTGATCAAAACCTATTATGAACTCAGTGAGGCGGCAGCCCTTGACTCACTGGTACATAGTTTCAAACAACTACTGAAAAACAAAACGGCATTGGGCTATCATCGGCAGAACTACCTCAATTTCATCAGGTTTTCCGAAAAGCTTTTTAGGATAATAAGATCAGAAAAAAAGGAAATGGAAAACCTCAAAACAGAGATAATCAATTGCAAAGCTCTGGTCGAGAAAGAATGGTTATTGTCTAACTTGTAAACACTATTCCATCACCGGAATCAATGTTTGGCTGAGAGGTAGCGCTCTGTCTCGAGTGCGGCCATACAGCCCGTGCCCGCAGCAGTCACTGCCTGACGGAACACCTTGTCCTGCAGGTCGCCACAGGCGAAAACACCCTCTACATTGGTTTCTGTGCGTCCCGGTACGGTGATGACATAGCCCTGATCATCTGTGTGGATGTACTCCTTAAACACATCAGAATTCGGCTTGTGGCCTATGGCTACGAAGAAACCGCTGATAGGCACTTCGGTCATGGTGTTTTCCTTGCAGTTTTTGATGCGAACGGACTCTACCACTGTGTCGCCGAGTATCTCATCTGTCTGGCTGTTCCAGTATATTTTAATGTTTGGGGTATTGATCACACGCTCCTGCATGATGGTCGATGCACGCATCACATCACGGCGCACGATCATATGCACGGTAGAGCAAATTTTAGAAAGATAGATGGCTTCCTCGCAGGCTGTATCTCCTGCACCCACTATCGCTACTTCCTGTTTGCGAAAGAAAAACCCGTCGCAGACCGCACAGGCACTCACACCTGAGCCGTTGAGCCTTTTCTCTGAGTCTAGGCCCAGCCATTTGGCTTCAGCACCTGTAGCCAGTATCACGGCATCAGCTTCGAGCAGTTTCTCTCCATCTATCCATACCTTGTGCGGCGGATGCTGATTGAACTCCACCTTGGTCGCCATACCATAACGGATATCCGTACCAAAACGCTCAGCCTGTAGCTTAAAATCTTCCATCATCTCAGGGCCTAAGATACCTTTGGGATAGCCGGGATAATTTTCCACATCGGTGGTATTCATGAGCTGCCCGCCCTGTACCAGACCTGTATACATGATGGGTTTCAAACCTGCACGTGCTGCATAAATAGCTGCGGTATATCCCGCGGGACCTGAACCGATTATCAGACAATGAATTTTTTCGCTTTCCATACTTATATTATGATGCTTTGGTACTTAGTCGTACTAATATCAAAAAACTTACGCTCGCAAATGTAATAATGTGCGCCAAGTTTTTGACTTAAAGAATGTAAACGTGATGTGGAGAGAAAATATACCTCCACTTATTCCCCGAAGGGTGAACAGTCGAATACAGAATCTTATGCTTCTTCTACTTCAGCTGCTGCATTGACCTTTTCGGCCAGTGCTTTGAAGTCTTCCAGAGAGATCGGCTTTTCGTTCAGCTTCACTTTAGATTTGACCAGCATCATGACCTTATCTGTCAGTAGTTGCTCGCCAGTCTGTTTGATCTGCTCTTTGTCCGACATCTGTTTAGCTATGAACTGTTCTACCCAGTCGCCGCCCAGGTCGCGCAGACCGTAGCTGTATAGCTGCTGTATGGTATTGAGACGTACTCTTTCTTTGACTTCCTCAGGAGTGTTTTCGATGTTATTTTCGCGGATGATCTTGCGAGTGATCAGGTCCCAACGCAGTTGTTTTGCGAAACGCGGGTAGTCCTTCTCTATTTCTTCTTCACTTACATCTTTTTCATTGGCTACCTTGATCCAGCGCTTCATGAAATCGTCAGGCAGCGGGAAATTCACATTCTCAATGATGCCTTTGTAGAGGTCGTTGATCAAATATCCGTCTGTCTGGCCGTCGAAGTATGAATCCAGTTCAGCCTTGATGTGCTGACGCATTTCCGCTTCTGTCTTAGGGCCGTTTTCGCCATATACCTTTACGAAGAACTCTTCATTCACCTCAGATGGTTTAGAACGGGTGATATTATTGAGCGTGAGTTTGAATTTATTACCTATAGATTCATTATTGGCAGGCTCGGTCTGGTTCAGGATATTTTTTGCGATACCTTCTCTGTCGCGGTCTATCATATCCCACACATTTCCTTCTATGCTTTCCTGTTTCTTCAGCGCGAGAAATACCGGCTGATGATCTTTTTTGATCAGGTCCATCATGACTGAAGATACGGTGCTTACACCGCCTTCTTTCAGAGAG
This sequence comes from uncultured Bacteroidota bacterium, assembly GCA_903917755.1. Classification (GTDB taxonomy): domain Bacteria; phylum Bacteroidota; class Bacteroidia; order Chitinophagales; family LD1; genus UBA1941. The sequence goes on along the minus strand of CAIXBT010000150.1, from coordinate 678 downwards.
CCATCATCGTTCAGTTCTTCGATAGTGAGAGACAGGATATCATTCTGCTCTACCGACTCAGGATATTCGTAGGTAGCAAAACGCTTGCGGATACGATCTATCTCTTCGTCTATCATCAGGTCTGTGACATCGATCTTGTATTTGTCAAAAGTACCGGATGTTTCGATATACGACAGATCGATCTCAGGGGCCAGACCCACCTCGTAGGCGAAGTCGACATCCTGCATATTATTTATGTCAATATCCAGCATGGCCTGATCAGCAGCAGGGATAGGCTGACCGAGAACGTCTATCTTATTGTCCTGAAGGTATTTCCACATGTGGTCATTGAGGTCTTTGTTGATCTCTTCGGCCAGTACGGAGTTGCCATACATTTTTTTGACTACACCCATAGGCACCATGCCTTTGCGGAAACCTTTGATATCAGCTCTTTTAGCGAGCTTCTTGATAGATTCCATCACCTTTGGTTCATAATCTTCTTTTTTGAGGTTGATGCGAACGAGGGATTTGAGGTCGCCTATCTTTTCTTGTGTGATATTCATTTTATTGAGACTTGAGTAGTGAGTATTGAGATAAATTCAGTTCTTTAATTTCTCCATTTTACCTGTCTGAAAAAACAGGAGACGAGTGCCGTAAAGCGCTCGTCTCCATGTGTGTCAGTGCGGGCGGAGGGACTTG
>CAIXBT010000149.1 GCA_903917755.1 uncultured Bacteroidota bacterium | reverse complement strand
TTCATTCAGCCCATACGTGAGATCACTGATCGCGGCGGCAAATCATGGCGCTCATATGCGACCATAGCCTGCTGTGATGTAGTGGGTGGCAGTTCGCAGGAGGCTATAGACTGGCTGGCACTTCCGGAGCTGATGCACGTTGGCTCACTGATGGTAGATGATGTACAGGATGGCTCTACGGTACGTCGTGGCGGACCGTCGGCACATGTGGTGCATGGGCAGGCCACAGCTATCAACTCAGGCACTGCCGCATACTTTCTCGGGCAGATTTGTATCTATGAAGCTGATATGCATTTCGAAGAAAAAGTACAGGTCTATAACTGGTATTTTGAGGCCATGCGTGCCTCACATAGCGGACAGGCTATGGATATAAAGGGACTCGACTATATGATGCCGGAGGCATTGGTAGATGATAAAGTGGCACGTCTGCTCAGCAAACGTGTACTGGCTACACACCGTCTCAAATCAGCAGCTCCGGCCAGTTATCTGGCTCAGATCGGCGCATTGATAGGTGGGGCATCTAAGGAGCAGATAGCGGGTCTAGGTGACTATTACGAGAAACTCGGTATCTCCTTCCAGATCATAGATGACACTTTAAACCTGAAAGGATTCAAAGATAATCTCAAGACTAAAGCAGAGGATATCACTGCCGGAAAGATCACCTATCCTGTGGCAGTAGCAATGGCATATCTGGACAAAAAAGATCGCAAGAAACTTTGGGATATAGTCAGCTCTAAAACAAGTGATATAGGGCAGCTGACTCAGGCTGTGGCACTGCTCGACAAGCATAAGGTAATAGAGCGCTGTGAAAAAGAAGCCAGAACTATGCTCGAAAAAGCATGGTGGAGGCTCGATCCGCTGATCAAAGACTCTATGGTCAAACTCAACATGCGTGCCTTCGGATGGTTCGTACTGGATCGTACTTACTAATTGGTGGAACCAAGAATTGCAATATCAGGGGAAAAGAAACTAGTAGGCAAAAAGCTTAAGATGGGTCATGCCAATGACCGGACTGCAGAACTGTGGCAAAGTTTTATGCCTTTCAGAAAAGATATACAAAATAGTCTTGGCGAAGATCTTTTCTCTATGCAGATATTTAATGGCTCGGATACAGAATTCGAAAAATGGGCAGCAATAGAAGTTTCAGACTTTAATGGCATTCCTGATAGCATGCAGCCGTATACATTGCAGGGCGGGCTTTATGCAGTATTCGATCACATCGGTCCGGCCAGTGCTTTCGAAAAAACATTTCAATTTATTTTTAATGAATGGCTGCCCGATTCTGAATATTAATTGGACAAAAGAGAATATTTTGAAATATTGGGAAGCAAATACAAAAACAACGAATTAGATTCGGAAGAGGAAATATGGATACCGATAAGAAGAAAAGAATGAAACCGCCACACAGGCTTTCGTTATTTCCTATTGATTTATATCTTTACCGTCCGTTTACGGAAAAAGGGTTTTTAGCTCAGTTGGTTCAGAGCGCTACGTCGACAACGTAGAGGTCATTGGTTCGAGCCCAATAAGACCCACTTATACACTTCATTTGCAGTGTTGATCTTCCCTGATATCATTAACTTTCATTTCTCATGCACTGAAGCTTTCGCAGGTGCTGATCGTTGTGTCGATATCATTTTGAGAAAGCGAATTGCACAGAAACCATGTTTCAAAAGCTGATGGTGGCAGATAAATGCCATTGTCGAGCATGTGATGAAAGAATTTTTTGAATGTGTCATTATTGCCGGCTGTAGCAGATTGGAAATCTGTGACCACGTCATTGCAGAAATGTATGCTGATCATCGAACCAACTTGATTGATGACATGAGGTAAATTTTTCTTTTTGAAAATATCATTCATTCGCGTTTTCAGTTCCCGTCCTTTTGTGTCAAGATCGGTATAGATATGTTTGTTTTCATTCAGCACAGAGAGGGTTGCGAGTCCGGCGCTCATAGCCAGTGGGTTGCCGCTTAGTGTTCCGGCCTGATAAACATTGCCGAGAGGTGCTATCATGCTCATGATGTCCATGCGCCCGCCGAATGCACCTACAGGCATTCCGCCGCCTATCACCTTGCCGAAAGTGACGAGGTCAGCCCATACATTTAAGCGCTCCTGTGCGCCACCCGGGGCAAGTCTGAAGCCAGTCATCACCTCGTCAAAGATCAAGACGATATTATTATCCGTACACAGCTTGCGCAACAACTGCAAATAGCCATCCTGCGGTGGTACGCAGCCCATATTGCCGGCTACGGGCTCGACTATGATGGCAGCGAGCTCATCTTTATGTGTTTTTACTAATTCTTCCAAAGCCGCAGCATCATTGAATGCAATGACGAGTGTATCTTCAGAAACGGCAACCGGTATGCCGCCTTCCTGTTTGATGCCGAGTGTCGCCAGACCGCTTCCTGCCTTTTTGAGAAACATATCTGCATGGCCATGATAGTGTCCTTCGAATTTCAGGATCTTTGATTTGCCGGTATAACCTCTAGCCAATCTCACTGCGCTCATACAAGCCTCTGTACCGCTATTGACCATACGCACCATATCTATATTCGGAACCATAGTCTTTATGAGCCTGGCTATTTCTATTTCGAGATGGGTCGGTGTACCAAACGAAAATGCCTTTTTGCATTGCTGCTCCAGCGCATCTTGTACCACTGGATGTCTGTGGCCAAGTATCATAGGCCCCCAGCTATTGATGTAATCTATATAACGATTATTGTCCTCATCATACATATATGCACCCTCTGCATGGTTCATGAACAATGGTGTGCCACCTACCTGCCTGAACGCCCGGACGGGAGAGTTGACGCCTCCAGGTATATGTTTTTGTGCTTCTTCAAAAAGACTTTTACTTTTATCTGTATTCATTTTCTCTTGTTAAATAGTCTTACAAAATTGTTTTGCAAAATAGGTCGCGATTAGATCAGCACCGGCGCGTTTGATAGCTGTGAGAGATTCTCTGATAGCTGCATCTTCATTGAGCCAGCCGTTCTTAGCAGCAGCTTTGATCATAGCATATTCTCCGCTCACCTGATAGGCTGCTACAGGCACGGTCACAGCATTTCTTACATCACGAATGATGTCGAGGTATGCGCCTGCCGGTTTGACCATCACGATGTCAGCTCCTTCGTTGATATCATCCAGCACTTCTTTGAT
>CAIXBT010000148.1 GCA_903917755.1 uncultured Bacteroidota bacterium | reverse complement strand
TCTGCATGCAACAAAATGATAAGGATCAATAGCAGGGTATTCACACCCCTGACCCATACCAGAAAAGGATAAGCGATCTCCACTATGATAGTAGACCATGTTACCAAAGCAGGTACATGTTCTATCAATAAGATGCTCTGCCAAAAAGGAGTAAGAAATGACTGAAATTGCGGCTGATTGACTGCGTCCCATATACCGCTACCATCCTGCCAGTTGTGCCCCATCTTGCTTACTCCGTTCACAAAATAAATGATACAGACATGCAGCTGGATAATTTTCTGATAAAAGAATATCATTGATGTATCTGCCTGGGGTTTCTTAGCTCTCAAAATATTATCAAACGAAAAATATTTGCCGGCAGGGAATATCATTGTATAAAATAGCATCGATAGCAATACCGCATCGAATCCGTAAGATGTAAGATGTGTACTGTTGAACACAATGACCTGCATGAGCAAGCACATGAATGCCGAAAACCTGCTTAGAAAACCCATCAGCAAAAAAGAAGCGAAAAGAAGCTGGCATAAAAAGAAGCCCATGAGAAAATGCGACTCCGTGCAGCAAGCTATCAGCTGAGAGAGACCATATACAGAAGGTATCAACGGCAGTTGAGAAAAATGAGAAATCTCTATGGGCACGAGGCCCTTGCTGCCATACAGCAGATCTAAAAATCTGAACTCAGTCAGTATCTTGACGATGAGAGATATGCTGACACCGATCCTTAGCATGACCAGCCAATCATAAGCGGACCTGTTTGCAACCAAAAATTTGCTCAAAAATATTCTTAGCCTATTCATGGTCGAAAGTGTTTGTATACAATTCCGCAAAATTGCTTTTCCGGCCTGCTTTATATTCAGTGATCTTTGGTACAATGAAGCGTCCGATAGAGACTCTGACCGAGACAGCATCGGGGTATGTTTTAAAGCAATGATCTGCGGCCAGCTTGCCTGCGGTCTCAAGGTCGCTGACATTATCCAGAAATTGAAAAAGATAATTAGCCCGCAGATCGAAAGTATTTGCCTTTTTTTCGATGGTTCGGGTCAATACCTGTCCCGTCCTGTCGGTAATGTAGCATCTGACAACTATCTGTGTCGGAATATCTGGCGAAAAAAAGGCGTAAGAATGCCCACCGGTGAGCGCCAAATAAAATCCAACAGGACTGCGGAGAAATGCGGGAACTTTAGCAAAATCAACTAAGTTCGTACCCAGAATGATCAGGAAAAGATGGATGATCAATAAAATGCTAATCAGTCTGTTTTTCATTATCAGTTACCTGTTTACATTATAATGATTTATTGTGGAATTATGCAAATGAGAGAAATCATTTTGAATCCTGATCTAACAAATTATATTTGCGCTTGTTTATACTCAGTCTAAATAAGGAAATGGACATTAAAAGTCATCTACGCTCGCTTTTGACCACACTAACTATGCTGATATTCAGTACTCTGGCTCATGCTGTGACGACTGATAAAAGCGAAGCTGCGCGGATGTTGGTTCATACATTGAACTACATGGGCACCGACTATCCCAATGGTGTGCTGAACGGCAAAGTGATCAACAAAAGTGAATATGAGGAGATGCTCGGCTTCTGCTCTACTGCCATCAGGTATTATCGCGAAGATGCCCCCCTGTGGACACCGCAGGATACGCTGAAGATCGGTGCATTTATTTACCATTTGGATAGTCTCATACATGCTAAAGCTCCCGCAGAAGCAGTGGCCCTGTCTGCCAATGCTGCCAAGGCAGAAGTGATAAGAGCCAGTAACCTGATAGTAGCACCGACCAAATATCCCGCGCTGATGAATGGCAAAGTGGTTTTTGCGGCACAATGTGCCAAATGCCACGGCAATAAAGGCTTGGGTGATGGCAAAGAAGGCCTCAAACTGGACCCAAAGCCGAGAAATTTTCATGATGATGCGCGGATGGTTTTGTTGTCACCTTTTGCAGTTTATAACACCGTGAGATGCGGTGTGCAGGGCACCGGAATGAAACCGCATACAGAGCTGACCGACGAAGAAATATGGGATGTGGCTTTTTATGTATTGGCACTGCGCTATGAAGCCAATGCTGACAAGGGATACACTGACCAGATACTCAAAAACAGGTTTCCATCTATCACATTGGAGCAGATAGCTACCGAGAGTGATAAGGATCTGACCGCTACCTATCATGCTAATAAAGGTGACCTCGGCATTCTGCGATACAATCAACCCGACAATGCCAAACAGCAGTTCATAGACGCTGCGCTTAAATATATAGATGAATCGATGCTGGCATCGCGCGATGGCAACTACGAAGAGGCTGAACGCCTGTCCACACTCGCCTATCTGGAGGGTATAGAACCCATAGAAAACCAACTGCGCTCTACTGACCCCGGGCTGATGCTGCGCATAGAAGAGCAGATGGGCAATACCCGCAAGGCACTGTCAGGACATGAGCCGCTCCCCGCTGTCAACGACTCACTGAAAGAATCAAGACGACTCATCATCGAAGCCGGCAACACCATCAGCACCACTGCTATGTCACCACTGCTGGCCATTCTCATGTCTATCTCGATATTGCTGCGTGAGGGCCTCGAAGCCTTTCTGGTCATCATGGTGATACTGGGTATCGTCAAGGCATCTGGCCTTAGTTCGCCGATGAAATACATCCATGCTGGGTGGATAGTAGCCATACTCTCAGGAGTGATCATGTGGGTGATAGGGGGACAAATCATACAGATGCACATGGCACAGGTAGAACTCATGGAGGGTATCATCGCCTTTGTGGCTGTAGCGATGCTCCTCTATATCGGGTTCTGGCTGCACAGCAAATCTGAAGTAGATAAGTGGAAAGCCTATGTGACCGATCAGGTCAAAAATATCTCCGGTGCTAACAGTCTCTTCGGACTCTTTGCGCTTTCGTTCTTCGTTGTATTCAGAGAGGTATTTGAGTCGGTGCTGTTTCTCTCAGCTATCAATATCGAGTCGGGCGGCAAGCAGGAAAATGCGATCATAGCAGGTGTAGTGATAGCGATGGTTCTGGTCATCTCGATGGCATGGGTACTACTGAAGTTCTCGGCACGGCTGCCTATACCAAAGCTCTTCAAAATATCATCTATCGTGATGGGCGTACTGGCAGTGATACTGGCAGGCAAGGGCATACATTCCTTTCAGGAGACAGGACACTCCAGCATACATGGAGTGCCGCTACTGCCACGTATCGAACTGCTCGGCATCTTCCCTACCATAGAGACACTGGCCGCACAGATCATAGTACTGGCCGTAGTGGTTTATATCATGAAGTCTGTAAACAAGGTTAAGACAGCCTAGAAGGCCCTGAATCCCCAAAGGTGTGATAATAGGTGATAAACTGAACACTCCAACCACACCGTCATTGCGAAATTTTTCTCCCGTAAAAAATATAAGCGATAAAAATTGTGGCAATCTGGACTGATAACGTTGGAATCCCTCAGTACTGTGGTGAAGCGCTATCACGCTTACAGATACAGATGGCGACGTCGGGGGCCGACTCGCCATGACGTTTTGCTTTAAACAAAAAGTAGCGTCTTTGCTTTTCCAAAATAAAAATATGCGCGATAAAGCTGAAGCAATCCCGATAGCACAAATCTTGATCATTCACTTTTCCAAAATTCCCCCTGAATGCTGATAACTTTTTCACACCCCTTAATATCTATCCCTTTTATCTCCCCTTTTTTAGCAGTATTTTAGTAGCAGTATTTTCCAACCACCCCCCAACCCCTCCTTATCGAAGGAGGGGCTAGGGGTGGTAAGCCAACCAACAACAGACACATGCCCGAGTTCGTCCACCTTCACTGCCATACACAGTACTCCCTGCTAGACGGGGCGGCTGATATTTCTACCATGTTCAAAAAGGCTGCAAAGGATGGTATGAAAGGTATTGCCATCACTGACCACGGCAATATGTTCGGCGTATTTCAGTTCGTGGCGGAGGCAGCCAAGCACAAGACCGCAGACGGCAAGGCACTCAAGCCGATAGTAGGCTGTGAATTTTATGTGGTGGAGAATAGGCACAAGCAGTCCTTCACCGGTGGCGAGAAAGACAAACGCTACCATCAGCTCATGCTGGCCAAAAATGCCGAGGGATATAAAAACCTCGTCAAACTCTGTTCGCTGGGATATATCGAAGGCCTCTACGGCAAATATCCGCGCATCGACAAGGAACTCATCCTGCAATATCACAAGGGCCTGATCGCTACTACCTGCTGCCTCGGTGCAGAAGTGCCGCAGGCTATCCTGCGCAAGGGAGAAGAAGAAGCTGAGAAAGTTTTCAAATGGTGGCTCGACCTCTTTGGCGAAGACTACTACGTAGAGTTGCAGCGTCACGGCATGGAGGAGCAGGAGAAAGTAAATCAGGTACTGCTCGGCTTTGCCAAAAAATACAATGTCAAGGTCATTGCTTCAAATGACTCTCACTATGTCGATCAGGGCAACTCCAATGCCCATGATATTCTGCTTTGCATCAATACCGGCGAGAAGCAGAGCACACCCATCATGAAAGACTTTTCGGATGAAGATGTCTCGATGAAAGGCAAGCGTTTTGCATTCTTCAATGACCAGTTTTATTTCAAGACCACTGCCGAGATGAATGAGCTTTTCAAAGACGTTCCCCAGGCCATCGACAATACAGGTGATATCTTTGATAAGATCGAACCGCTGAAACTCAAAAAAGATATCGCATTGCCCAACTTTGTGATACCCGAGGGCTTCATTGATCAGGATCATTATCTCCACCATCTCACCATGATGGGCGCAAAGGAGAGGTACAAGGATATCACGCCTGAGGTCGAAGAGCGATTGAACTTTGAGCTCGGTGTCGTGCGCACCATGGGTTTTGCAGGATACTTTCTGATCGTGGCTGATTTCATCAAGGCAGGCCGCGACATCGGCGTGCTCATCGGACCCGGGCGGGGATCTGCCGCTGGCTCTGCGGTGGCGTACTGCATTGGTATCACAAACATTGACCCCATCAAATACAATCTGCTGTTTGAGAGGTTTCTCAATCCTGATCGTAAGTCAATGCCGGATATTGATACGGACTTCGATGATGAGGGCCGCCAGAAGGTCATTGACTATGTAGTACAGAAATATGGCAAGAGCCAGGTGGCGCAGATCATCACATATGGTACGATGGCAGCTAAGATGAGTATCAAAGACGTGGCTCGTGTCATGGACCTGCCGCTCACCGAATCAAACATGCTAGCGAAACTCGTACCTGATAAACCAGGTACAGAGCTCAATCGCGTGATGTTTACGCCCTTTGACGGGCCGAAGTCACTGAAAGAAAAAGAAGGCTACGGTGCTGAGGATATTGAGAATATCAAAAAGCTCCGCGAACTGTATAATGGCAATGACCTTCAGGCCAGAGTGCTCAAAGAGGCTGTGATACTCGAAGGTTCAGTGCGCAATACAGGCATACATGCTGCGGGTATCATCATCGCTCCTTATGACCTGACGGATATCCTGCCGGTAGCAACAAACAAAGATAGTGAGCTATGGGTGACACAGTTCGAAGGCAATGTGATAGAAGATGCAGGTGTGATCAAGATGGACTTTTTAGGTTTGAAAACCCTCACCATCATTCGCGATGCGCTGGTGCTGATCGAGCAAAATCACAGTGTCAAGATCGACATCGATACGATACCTCTCGATGACAAAGCCACCTACGAACTCTATCAGCGCGGCGATACGAATGCGACATTCCAGTTTGAGTCACCGGGCATGCAGAAGCACTTACGCTCACTGAAGCCGGATAAATTTGAAGACCTGATCGCGATGAATGCCCTCTATCGCCCGGGACCGATGGAGTATATACCCGACTACATAGATCGCAAACACGGCAAGCAGCAGATATCCTATGACCTGCCAGAGATGGAAGAATACCTGAATGATACATACGGTATCACGGTCTATCAGGAACAGGTGATGCTGCTCTCGCAGAAGCTGGCTGGCTTTACCAAAGGTGAAGCAGATGTGCTGCGAAAAGCTATGGGAAAAAAGCAGATCGAGGTGCTCAACAAGATGAAGAGCCAGTTCATCGATGGTGCTACTGCCAAAGGACTCGACGCCACTAAACTCGCTAAAATATGGACCGACTGGGAGGCATTCGCACAATATGCTTTCAATAAATCTCACTCCACCTGCTATGCGCTCGTGGCATATCAGACCGCATATCTCAAGGCACATTACAAGTCCGAGTTCATGGCGGCAGTGCTGTCAAACAACATGGGAAATCTGGACAAGATCACCTTCTTTATGGAAGAGTCACGCCGCATCGGTATCCCCGTGCTCGGTCCCGATGTGAATGAAAGTGATGTGAAATTTTCCGTGAATCAGAAAGGGCATATTCGCTATGCACTCTCTGCTATCAAAGGCGTAGGCGATGCGGCTGTAGTCGGCATTCTCGAAGAGCGTAAAGCAAACGGCCCATTCAAATCTATCTTTGACCTGACCAAACGTGTCAATCTCCGCACTGTCAATAAAAAATCTATCGAGAACCTCGCACTGGCAGGAGCTTTTGATGGCTTCGGAAAATATACTCGCGCACAGTTCTTCACATCAGATACCAAAGACGGCATGACCGTGATAGATAAATGCATCAAATGGGGAAACAGCGAGCAGAGCAATAAATCGATGAACCAAAACTCGCTCTTCGGCGGATCTGCACATGTGGACTCTTCGGAGCCCCTTCTCACGCCTGTAGAAGAATGGCCACTGCTGGAGAAACTCAAAAAGGAAAAGGAAGTGGTGGGTATCTATATCAGCGGACATCCGCTTGATTCATACAAACTGGAGATAAATACCTTCACCAACAGCACACTCAAACAGATCACCGAGCAAAAAGACAAAGAACTCAAAATAGCAGGCATCATCAGTGCTACGCAAACGAAAGTCTCCAAGACCGGAAATCAGTTTGCGGTGTTTACGCTGGAGGATTTTGAAGGCACATTTGAGTTTGCACTTTTCGGCAAAGACTACATACAGTTCAAAAATTATATCGAGACTCAGGCTGCCCTTCTCTACATCACGGGCCGCTATCAGGCGCGCTACAATCAGCCTGACAACTATGAGTTCAAAATATCAAAGATAGAGCTGCTGCCCGACATCCGCACCAAACTCACCAAACGTCTTACACTTCGTATACCCGCCGAAGTTGTGACAGAACGCATCACTGACGAATTGATCGCATTATTTCAAAAATATCCGGGCAAATTCCCTATCTCTGTGAAGTTAAAAAGTGATGAGGAACAAATATCACTGACCCTCAACTCACGTAAAGTGACTGTAGATATATCTAATGAACTGCTTGAAGAACTTAGAACTATTGAGGAACTGGAGTTTGTGCTGAACTAAGAAAACGTGCTTGTTCGTTTCGTTGATCCACCTAAAACCCGGAGAAGTTCGTCTTTATGAAAAAAGTCGTTTCAATCATTCTGGCTGTATTTTCATTAGTCAATTGTTTCAGTCAATCCAGTGAGGAGTATTGCAAAAAAGCAGTAGATAAAGAGAGGATACTGGATCATAAAGGTGCAATAGCTGAGTATAACAGAGCCATACAACTTTCTACATCTAATGTCAATGCCTATTATGGCCGCGCCCTGTGCAAAGACAAACTGCAGGACTACAAAGGGGCAATGACAGACTACAATAAGGCCATACAACTCGATCCTAAGAATGCACAGGTATATTATAACCGGGGCGTCTGCATGGACAAACAAAAGGACTATAAAGGGGCCATCGAAGACCTCACTAAGGCCATCGAACTCAATCCTAAATATGAGGATGCCTATTATAACCGTGGAATATGTCGAGATGAACTACATGACTATTTAGCTGCCATAGAAGATTATAATAAAGTGATAAAACTGGATCGCAAAAATGAACTGGCTTATTATAATCGCGGGATATGTAAAGCTAAGATGGAAGATAATCGTGGTGCCATAGCAGATCTGGATATTGCCATCTCGCTCAATCCGAAATATGTACAGGCCTATTTCATCAGAGGGCTATGCAAAAACGCCCTGGGCTATAGGGATAGCGGATGTATGGATTTCTCCAAAGCGGGAGATCTGGGCCATGATGATGCGTTCTCCATGATCAAAAAGTATTGTAACTGAGTTGGGAAAGGATGCTGAGCAATTTTTAGGTGAGGTAGATATTATGGCAATTTGTCCGGATCATTCCGGATTACCATAATAAAGACCACCGCTTCTTAATTCTTCCTTCATTTCACTTGAGAAAATTCACCATGCAGTCGGTGACAAATTTACAACCAGTTCTTCTTAGTCTGAATATCTATAAAATGCTATCCGTCGTCTGAAGTGTGAGATACGGGTAGGCGAAACGGACCTGCAAAAAAAGACAAGCATTTGCAATCTCAGCAGGCATCCATTATTTTTATATATGGAAAAGTTCAGAAAACTGACCCCGCATGATCTGGCTTTCGGCATTGGTCGCAAAGCCACTGACGAAGAACTGCGCGAACTAGTGAGCAGGCCTAAGTCGGGTGAAAGAATAGATGCCATGGAGGCACTCGAAATCATCAAGAAACGTCTAGCCAAAAAAGACGTGAAGAAGGCCTCATGAAAGTGAAGAAATGATAGTGTGCCTTATAGTGAGAGGGAATCTGCTTACCTAGTTTTGTGTTGTACCAGGACTTTTCTGTTTTCACAAAAGCATTTGAAATTTACACAGCAATTAACTATATTTACACTTATTAATTATTTAAAGCAAATAAATGTTCATTATGCATATTTAAAAAACTCATTTCATTTTCGCAAATATTGAAGCAATTGACTTTTAGGGTATTAGTTTTTTCGAAAAAAGTGATCCATAATGTCAAATATGAATTTCCATTTATATATAAATGAAAAAAGTGTCAAGTTATGTTCCCCGTTTCTGGTGTGATAAAAACCGTCTCCGCAATGCCGTTCATCCCGTTTAATCGAGCTTTGAAAGATATAGCGTCCGCCTTTGTACATGGTTCATTATTTTCACCGAACATTTTTCAACTCCGTCTTCATCATGCACAAATTTTTTCTTTGGATATTGATAGTGCCGCTGCTATGGCACAGTCAGGCATCCGGGCAGGCAGCTAAACTCATTGACTACAGGCTGATCAGAAGCTTCTCTGCAGATGAGGTAAAACAATGGTTGAAGGCAGAGCACATCCCCAAAGTGATATTCGCAGCACGTGAGGGCCTGAATGTATATGAGATACATTATTACACTAGGCATGCAGATGGCCGACTGGTCAGAGCATCGGGCCAGCTATATGTGCCGCAGGGCGACAAGCCATCTCCCGTTCTGGTATACAATCACGGCTCCTATGCCTGCCGCGATATTTATTTCAATGGCAAAGATGAGCAGGTCATCTGTCTGGCCTTTGCTACCGATGGTTATGTCGTGCTATGCCCAGACTATATCGGAATGGGCGAAGGCGAGGGCAACCAGATCATGCTCAATGCCCCTACGGAAGCCGGTGCCACGGTAGATATGCTGCTCGTGGTGAGTGATCTGCTACCCTCGTTATCTGTGAAGACCAATAAGGACCTGTTTCTGACCGGCTACTCGCAGGGCGGACATGCATGTTTAGCTACCTACAGATTGCTGCAGGAGAAATACAAAGAGCGTTTTCCGATCACGGCTGCATCGCCCATGAGTGGCCCTTATGATATAGAGCGCACCGTATATGAAGCCCGCCTGCTGCCCAATGAGAACCCTGTGTACCTGATGATGTTGCTGGCATCCTACTACGAGAGCAAAGACAGTATGATGCAGATGGGGCGCGTGCTTGTGCCGCCTTATGATACGCTGATACCTCCCATGATGAATGGATGCTGGCCCGAAGAAGTACTCAATGCCCTACTGCCAGATATATGTATGAAGACCCTGAAACCTGAAATATTTAAAGAATTTGAAGATGAGAATTCATCTTTCAGAAAATACCTGCGGGCCAATAATATCTATGACTGGAAGCCGGAATCGCCTACGGAGTTGTGCTACTGTATGCATGACGAACAGGTGCCCTACAAGAACTCCATCACGGCCTATAATGCCATGAAGAAAAACGGAAGCAAGAACGTGGAACTATGGATGGTGGGCCGAAAGTTCAGGCATATCAACTGCGCCACCTTCGCAGTGGTATATACCAAAATGTACTTTGATGGCTTTCTGAAAGGCCACCCGATGTCGCACGGGCCACTTGGTAAACGCGCATTACTGAATATCGGCAAACTGTTTGTGAAACCTTAAATCTATTGTCGGTGATCAGTTACCAGTTGTCAGTAAATACAAATATTTTTTCATATCATATTTAACTCACATTTAACTAATTTTATTTATAATGTACATTACTTTCGCCAGCGAAATTTTCATACCATGCCTTTTGTAATACATCCACGCATACTTGCGCCTTTTTTATGGATATTATTTCTGTCGCTGATGTCGCATCAGACATTTGCGCAAAAACAAGCTGGGCAGCTAGTAGAATACAGGCTACTCAGGAGCTTTTCGCCGCAGGATATGAAGACTCTTTTCAAAGAGCAGCATATTCCCAAGCTAATCCTCGCAGCCAAAGAAGGGCTGAATGTTTATGAGATATTTTACTATACTACACACTCAGATGGCAAGATCGTCAAAGCCTCAGGTGTGCTATATGTGCCTCAGGGTGCCAAAAGAGCCGCACCACTGATGATATATAATCACGGTACCAATACCTGCCGCGACCTCTATTTCGATGGCAAAGATGAACAGGCCATCTGTCTTGGATTTGCGACTGACGGCTATGTGGTGGTCTGGCCCGACTATATAGGTATAGGCGAAGGTGAGAGAAACCAGATATATCTCAACGCACCCACAGAGGCCAGTGCGTCTGTAGATATGCTGATAGCTGTGACCGATCTGCTTCCATCGCTATCGGTCAATACCAGCAAGAATTTATTTCTGACCGGCTATTCGCAGGGCGGACATGCCTCGATGGCTACTTATAAATTGCTTCAGGAGAAATACAAGGATCGTTTTCCTGTCACAGCGGCCTCACCTATGAGCGGCCCCTATGATATCGAGAGTACTGTCTATGACGCACGCGCCAAACCTAATGACAACCCCGGCTATCTGATGCTGCTCATGTCATCATTCTATGAGAGTCGGGATAGTCAGCCGCAGATGGGCGAACTGCTATGCCATCCTTATGATACGATCATACCGTCGCTGATGACCGGACAATGGCCTATAGAGTTCATCAACTCCTGCCTGCCCGATACCTGCTTCAAAGCAGTGAAGCCTGAATTCTACAGAGACTTTGATCAGAACAAGGATTCGCCATTCAGAAAATACCTCGCGTCAAACAATGTATATGACTGGAAACCCGAATCACCGACAGAGTTGTGCTACTGCAAAGGTGACGATCAGGTGACCTACAGAAACTCTGTCAAGGCATATGAGACCATGAAAAAAAATGGCAGTACCAATGTAGAGTTATGGCATGCAGGCCGCAAGTTCAAACACATCAACTGTGCGCTGTTTGCGGTGGTATATACTAAAATGTTCTTTGATGGCTTTCTCGAAGGTCACCCGCGATCGCATGGCCCGATATTCAAACGCATCGTCCTTGCTATGGGCAAACTACTGGTGAAACCTTGATGGTACAAAGCTTATTGAGCGTTCAATCCGCTTCACCGTATTGCTCGACGAAGGCTTTCACTTCAGGCATATCTTTCACGGTAATGATATCCTCGATCATCTGCATAGCCAGTTTATCGGAATAGTTTTTGGGACGGGCAACGGCCTCTACACCGATATAAGCATCCCGCTCCATCATTCGAGCCAGCAGTTTTTTATCCAGGCCTTTGTTGATGGTCTTGATGCCTTTCAGTACTTCCTCTACATGTTCATAGTATTCAGCCAAACATATGCTGATGTAAAATCCATCGTTATTGAATGTGGCTTGAAATGCGGTCTTTTTATATGAAAACCTGTAGCCGCCCTCACCGGTCACTTTTCCGAAATTCGCTCTCAGAAATGCACCCAGGTGATCCATAAGCGATACGGGCTCTTTGGTCTTTTTATCAGTCGATTTTTCCTTTGATGGCATATAGATCAGATGTTTTGATCAATAAAAATCCTCTCCGTATTTTTCTGAAAAGGTTACAACTTTCGGAAGCTCCTTGACAGTGATGATATCCTCGATCATTTGTTTTGCCAGCTCTTCAGAATACCTGGCAGGACTCACTACTGCTTCTACACCGAAATAGGCATCCCGCTCCATCATTCGAGCCAGCAGCTTTTTATCGAGGCCCTTGTTGATAGTCGATATCCCTTTCAGCACGGCGTCTACATTATCGTAATACTCGGCTATACCCATGCTGATCAGAAATCCGTCATCATTGAATACTGCCTGAAAGTTGGTGCCCTTATAATTAAAGTAACCTGAGTCAGTAACGTCCGTGTAATTCGCTTTCAGAAAAGCCGCCAGCCTTACTTCTAATGCCTCTATGTCAACTTCTACCGGGGCCTCCTCCGGCAACATGGCAAAGAAGTCAGAGAGGCTGATGATCGGCACACCGAGCTCATCTGCTTTTTCTTTTTTCTGCGGGCCCATCTTTTCGCCGGCCACCAGATAGTCAAGATTTTTTGTGACACCTGACAGTAGCTTCGCGCCGGCTGCCTTTGCCTGCTCTTCGAGATCTTTGCGGTCATATCCATCGAATACGCCCGAGAAAAGAATGGTTTTGTTGTCTAATGCTCCCATGGTAAATGGTATTTTGATTATTAAAATATTATAACTGAAAATATCTTTAAAATGCTGATACTAGTCTACACATTTTTCATTGAAAAAGGAAACCTGATCTGAGTTTTCAGTTCATCTCTTTATTGAGGAAGCCGACCATCTGCTCTATTACTATTTTAAAAGCCTTGCTATCATAGTCCCATGGCGTATGCCCGCCTTTGCTGAATACATACTCTGCAAAATCGAGCCGCTGTGACACATATCTCGGCCTGCTTGCCCCGAGCCCTGCCAGCCTGAAGGGCGCAAGGCCATTTACGGCGCGTTTATTTCCATAGGGCACCACATTATCCGCATCGCCGTGTATATGCAGCAGCGGAGCTTGTCCGGGGCCGATCAGATTAGTATCAAGCACTGCACCTGCCAGGCTTATGAATCCGCGTATAGCATGCGGAGGCAGAGCGCAGCTATCAGGCAGATATTTATTTACCACTTTGCAAAGAATACCCCGACACTCGCCAGCGCTATCGATATATGCGAGTTGCTCTGCCAGTATCGCACCCGCAGAACTGCCTCCGAAAAATATCTTCTTTGTGTCTATGCGGTAGGCATTTGCTTTAGCAGCATCGAGTATGAACCAGCGTACGCTGTTGCGACCGTCGGCCACCGACCTTATCATTGCGCTGAATGCACTGCGCCTCGATGCCATACTTAGCAGGTTTGTAAGCCTGTAGTCAATGCTCACCGTCACAAATCCCCTCATGGCAAGCTCCCGGCAGATACGAGGCACGCTCTCTTCATGTCTGTTGCCATGCATAAAGGCCCCGCCATGTGCCAGTATCACCAGAGGTCTTTGAACAGCAGTATCGCCCACAGGCTGATATACATCCATATACAGAGGCTTGCCTCCCTCTATGCTGTAGACCACACTATCGATCTTTATTTCATGGAAAACGATATCCTTGTAACGCTGTGCATCAGTCCCTCCCATCGATACCTGACAGCCTAAAACATAGAAAGCAACTGCACAAAGAAGTTTTTTCATACCTGAAAATATGCTATAAGTTCGGGATTACAAATCCGGACTATATGTGATCCAAGAATTAAATTTGTTTCATTATTTCAGTTTACTGCTGAGCAGAAAGCGAGTCTATGATCTTTTGCAAATAGGCTGCATACTTCAGGTGGCCTCTATCATTGAAGTGTGTATCACCATTGGCGCAATAGTCTGACTCGATAAGTTCCTTATCCTCAAAAAAGATTGAGCAGGGAATAAACGCTTATCATCTCCGGCATATTTCAATATCCGCCCATCTCCCTTTAAGCTGGGTATTACAGAAAGGACGAATTTTGAATCATTGTCTATACACAACTTTTCGATGATCGGTATTCTATCATTGGCATCCGGGTGATCTATTTTAAAAGCATCTGCCCTCTTTAAAAAATCTTTATATCTGGCACTGTGAGTTTCGAAATGAAAAACATTTCTGAATGCATTCCAGAATAGAGTAGTGATCGCTAATTTGCTGCAAACTTTATTCAGTAAAGATCTGTCGATGGGGATCATATTGTAATCTCTGTCTAACTCCCAAGCCTCTCTGGCATTTTTCATAGGCACTCCAAAAGGACAAGCAAGCAACGCGCCTGCATTTGAGCGATAAAAATAAGTCTGATATGGTCTAAAGTTCTGCCTGTAGTATTGGATATCGTTGCCTAGATAAAAATTGATAATGACAATATCAGGTTTCAGTAAAGGGATATATTTCTCGGCTACAGCAAGGTACTGTGGAGGGTCAGCGCCTATTATGCCTGTATTATATACTTCATAACCTCTGGCTAGACGTCTGTCATAAAAACTGGCGAGTCGGTTGCTCGCAGTCATACCAAAAGTGAAGGAGTCGCCAATAAATAAAATCCTTTTTTTTGTAGATCGCTTTCGAAATTCAATACTCCTAAACCCTTCTTTATTGATCGGTGTGAAAACGTAATTCAGGATCAACGAATCAAATGGATCGGGCCGTGGCTTCTTTTTAATGGCCTGGTAAAAATTGGTAAACTCACTCGTATCCTTAGCCGAAATAACATCGAAATATGATGAGGTCAGTTGGCTGATGTCCCAGGCCACTTTGCTCCAATCCATTCGCGAAGCGCTATCCTCTTCAGATGGATTTACGCTGTTTTTTAATTTAAGATACGTATGTAACTTATCTGCTACCAGCGGATCTGTATAGGTCATTGCGTTTTCATCGGCCAGATAGCCTTTGTATTCGATCAATGAATCTACAAAAGTAGTTGGATTATAAAGGTAGTTAATGTGCCCCGGACGATAACCGATTTGTCGCAATGCGACCTCCCCTATGGTCAAAATAAAAATACTGCTGATTATTGACAATCTAAGTTCTAGCCGGTACTGCCTTACTGCAATTGCAATATTAGAACTATAAAACCACAAAAAAGCTGATAAGCTGATGATAAATATACTTACCAAAAATAAATTCAAAAAATCACGGATGTGCAACCATAACCATCCGAATCTGGGAAACCACTTTTGAATAAGTTCAGGAGATGCCAGTAGAGTATACCCAAAAAAGTAATTGAACAGGCATAATATTGCTATGCTTAATACGACTATCAAGAGTAATATTCTTCGAGTAAACATTGATTTCAAGATACATTTATTACGCCTTAAATTTATCATTGCTATCTAATAAAATCCTAATAATGAAAGATAAACTTCCACTTGGTAGCTGTAAAACCAGACAGAATATGTCAGCGATCCAGTTCTGACGTATCGATACATACAAACTGAAGACAAATAGTTACAATGAACTAAACTAATACAGCGATTCACCGCTCACCCACCACCATTTACTTCACCAGCTTCTTATACTTGAACTTCTTGATCTGCTCGCCCTGGCGCTGCTTACGGTTCTCTTCGTATTCTGAGAAGCCCCCCTCGAAGTAATATGCCGTGGCGTCACCTTCGAAGGCCAGTATATGCGTACATACCCTATCTAGGAACCACCGATCGTGAGAGATGATCACCGCACAGCCCGCGAAGTTATCAAGAGCTTCTTCGAGTGCGCGAATGGTATTTATATCGAGATCGTTGGTTGGCTCATCGAGCAGCAGCACATTGGCTTCCTGGCGGAGCGTAAGTGCGAGATGGAGGCGATTGCGTTCACCACCGGAGAGCATCTTGACCTTCTTCTGCTGGTCGCCGCCGGCGAAGTTAAATCGCGATACATAGCCTCGGCTATTCATCTTGATCTTGCCGGTCTCGATCCACTCATCGCCATTGGTGATGGTTTCGAAAACGGTTTTCTCAGGATCGATATCAGAGTGTGCCTGATCTACATAAGAGATCTTCACGGTCTCACCTACTTCGAATGTACCTGTGTCGGGTTTTTCCTCACCCATGATCATGCGGAAGAGAGTCGTCTTACCGGCACCGTTCGGTCCGATGATACCGACTATACCGCCCTGAGGCAGTTTGAAGTTCAGGTGCTCATAGAGCAGTTTATCATCGAATGCTTTTGATATATCATGCGCCTCGATCACCTTATTGCCCAGACGCGGACCAGGCGGTATGTATATCTCCAGTTTTTCATCTTTCTGCTTCTCATCATCACCGAGCATCTTCTCATAGTTGGCCAGACGGGCTTTACCTTTGCTCTGTCGGCCCTTGGCTCCTGCACGTACCCACTCGAGCTCACGTTGCAGCACCTTCTGGCGTCTGCTGTCTTCACGGTCCTCCTGCGCCAGACGCGCCTGCTTCTGCTCCAGCCATGAGGTATAGTTTCCTTTGAAAGGTATTCCCTTGCCACCATCCAGTTCGAGTATCCATCCGGCCACATTGTCGAGGAAGTATCTATCGTGTGTGATACAGATCACCGTACCTTTATATTGCTCCAGGTGATGCTCCAGCCATAAGATAGACTCAGCATCGAGGTGGTTAGTCGGCTCATCGAGCAGCAGCACATCCGGCTCCTGCAGCAGCAGTCGGCAGAGTGCCACAC
The DNA here is from genome assembly GCA_903917755.1 of uncultured Bacteroidota bacterium. Classification (GTDB taxonomy): domain Bacteria; phylum Bacteroidota; class Bacteroidia; order Chitinophagales; family LD1; genus UBA1941. The sequence continues at coordinate 20,387 of CAIXBT010000148.1, read as the reverse complement.
GTCTGCGCTCACCTCCGGAGAGGTTCTTGACCAGTGCATCACCATCAGGCACCTGCAGCGCATCCATAGCGCGCTCCAGCACAGTGTCGATCTCCCAGGCATTGGCCGCATCGATCTTATCCTGCAGCGTACCTTGACGGTCCAGCAGTTTGTCCATCTTGTCAGCGTTCTCATATACCTCAGGTTCGCCCATCTGCTCGCTGATAGCGTTGTATTCATTGAGAATATCAAAGATCTCTTTCTTGCCCTCACGGATCACGTCTATCACCGTCTTGGTGTCGTCCAGTTTAGGCTCCTGCTCGAGATAGCCTACGGTGAAGTCTTTTGTGCTTTCGATCTTGCCCTGAAAGTTCTGGTCTATGCCTGCGATGATCTTCATCAGCGTAGACTTACCTGAGCCGTTGAGACCTATGATACCGATCTTGGCACCATAAAAGAAACTCAGATATATGTTTTTCAATATCTGCTTGGTGGGCGGTATGGTCTTGCTCACATCGACCATCGAGAAAATGATTCTATTGGAAACCGGCTCTGCCATTTAGTAATAGTATTAAGGATGTTTGATAAATATCTGACCTCGAAAAAGTCAAACGGACTGCGAAAATAAGGAAAAAAGGCGGAATTTATTTTCAGCCTTCATCGCCCTCCTGCAATCACAATATGAGTTAAATCCCGCTTTAAAGGCCTTAAAAATGTCTGAATTTAAGGTTCTTTTAAGCCAGCCACCAGTATCTTGTGCATAGAGCCACCTAAATATTTACTTTATGAAAAAATCAAAGTTGCTGTCACTTGTTCTGATCACCTCGGCTTTGGCATCCTGTCGTTCGCCGCTTCCTTCCTATGAAACCCAGTACAACAGTTATATCCCACCCGATACCAGTATGCCGGAGCATTGGAATAAAGCATTTCTATCAGACAGTACGTCTTTTACACCTGGCAACCAATACGACAGAAATGGGTCATTTTTATACTTTCAGGTACCTAGCAGTTTTTATACCGGCCCTAACCATAAACATAGTACAACCATAGAACGCGGAGGTTTCGGGGTTCATGGTTTGACACACAGTTTTTCTTCATGATCTGAGTGACCAGTTTGTCAAAAGCATAAAAATGTATACTTTGCCTACGGCCAAAGAAATACCAATTACATAAAATATATCTCATGAGAATGACTGTTTCATTTATCCTGGCAGCTTTGCTTCTGCTGAGCGGATGTGACTCTAATACAGTACCCGAAGACAAAGTAAAAATGGTAGACAAAGATGGTTCAATAGAGACTGAAGTCGCCGTCTCTCATCTCAATGAGACTTACGACATGCTGACCACTACTCACAAAGTATGGAAGAACCGCTCGATGGTCAAAACATTTGTGACGCATGATACTTTGCCTTCTCTTGGCAGCGGCATGAATGATGCCACAGATCAGGACGGCAGCAATAAACAAGTGCTTTCTCCACGTGAATATGAAATATATATCACAGTAAAATGACCCCATGAAAAAATCAAGAGCTATATCACTGGTTTTGATCACTGCTGCCCTCGCCTCATGCAATAAGCACGACCCCGAAAACGAATGGACAGCAGGAGACCGGCATGTATATATGAGATCCGACACTACGGCAGAATTCAGCCCCACCTATCACACACATATGTGGTACAGAGCCTTTCGCCCCATCGGAGACAATTACTACGGCATGTATACGCATTACGGATATTATTCCGATGCCATAGCCGAACATAGCAATTACGGCGTCAATTACGGCAAAAGCAATGTGATCCGGGGAGGCTACGGATCGGGCCATCTGACTGTTTCTTCATAACACATCTATGGAAAGATACACCACTCCACCCAGAAATAACTGGCAGCAAGCCGTCGAAAAGATCGGCTTCGGATTTCACACTACTAATGTTCCCTACTGGGACGAGACAGTTTATTATTCATTTCGCATGAATGAGATAGACCGTATCGAAACCGCCACCGCCACACTATGGCAGATGTGCCTACAGGCTGTACAGTATGTGATCGACAAAAAACTATATGCTCAATTTCAGATACCGGAGTTCATTATCCCCGAGATCGAAAACAGCTGGAATGAAGACCTTCCGGCCATATACGGAAGGTTTGATCTATGCTACAAAGACGGACAGATCAAGATGCTGGAATTCAATGCCGACACTCCTACCTCGCTGTTTGAAGCAGCTGTGGTGCAGTGGTACTGGCTGCAGGACTTCGACCGGAGCAAAGACCAGTTCAACTCCATACACGAAAAATTAGTAGCCTACTGGGCCTTTCTGAAAGATTATCTTTACCGCGAGCCGCTGTATTTCGCCTGTGTAAAACGATCTCTCGAAGACCTCACCACCACTGAATATATGCGAGACTGCGCCATTCAGGCGGGCATTGAGGCCTGTTTCATATTCGTAGATGAGATCGGATGGGACACCACGCTGAATGTATGGGTGGATAATGAAGGTATAGCCATGAAAAATATTTTCAAATTATATCCCTGGGAAATGATGCTGGCAGAAGATTTCGGCAAAAACATCCCGCTTGATAAGAACAGGTCGCTATGGATAGAGCCGGCATGGAAAATGCTCCTCTCCTGCAAGGCCATCCTGCCAATATTGTGGCGCTTATTTCCTAATCACGAACTATTGCTCGAAGCATCTTTTGATAAACCTTTTTACGGCTCATATGTAGAGAAACCGATCTGGAGCCGGGAGGGAAATAACATCATCATGTATGAAAACGGGCAGAAGACAGAAGAGACACGTGGTGAGTATGGTAATACAAAAACCATATTTCAGACACTATTCACGCTGCCACAAAATCAGGGCAAATATGCGGTGCTGGGTAGCTGGATCATCGGTCAGGAGCCTGCAGGAATGGGGATCAGAGAGTCAGATTCACCTATCACTTCTAATACAAGCAGATTCGTACCACATCTGATCGAAGGTTAATGATATTGGCTATTTTTTATTGAAGATCGCCTTGAGCGGCTCCCAGTAGTAGTCTTTCCATCCCTGTTTAAATTCATCTGCCACATTGGTTGGAATATTCCTCTGAGTGAATATCAGTTTGGTCTTATTCTTTCCAGCAGCCTGAAAATCAAAAGTGATCTCAGACATCACATCTTCCGGCCAGTTGTCCTGACGCATACGCCATGTTTGTACGACCTTCCTTCCAGGGATCAGTTCAATATTTCTGCCATAAGCAGAACCGTCAAACAGGCTGAACTCCCCTCCTACTTTCCGACTCATTGTCGCCTTGCCTCCGGTGAGTTTGCCATGCTTCTCTGCATCCATGATCTGCTCATAGAGTTCTTCGGGCGAGGCGTTAAATGTGACCTGCTGTTTGAAACTTGTGATAGGTACCATAAATGTTTTATTTGTATGAAAAGTACAACCTTTTATTGGGAAATTCAAGTCTTACAGCGAGCCCAGATGGGTATGCTTGAAGCTATCAAAATATTTCAACCCATAACCCATGACCCTGTCAAATGATGTATGAGCATACAGCAACAAACCTGTTAATGTCACCAATGGAAGGCTCAGATACCAGCCTGCACCGAGAAAAAGAAGGGCGACCATTTTGTGGTGAAAGAGATTATAGGAAACGGCACCAGCAGTCGTATTGATAAGATAACCGAGCATACCTAAATCAGGCATGAAGAAAAGAATGATCCATGCCCACCATCTGAATTCCAGAGGCTGATAATATAAAGCTACCAATGCGATGCCGAACTGTGCCAGTTCTTCGAGTTTGAGTACTTTGTCCATATTGTTGTTATTTTATGGTGCAAAGCTATAGCAGGCGATAAAGCGGGACGATAACATAAGATAATAAAAAGAGCATTTTTGTTATTTTCAATCTCAAACAGATCATGGATCACAGTTTACCCGATATTCTCATCAAACAACTCAATCATTTCTCCCCGCTCGGAGATACTGATATTGAGGCCCTGTATGATCGAATGACGAGCCTTGATATCGCCAAAGGTGAGTACTGGCTGCGTGAGGGACAGGTGTCCTCGCATATAGGTTTTCTGATAAGCGGTGTGATGCGTGTATATCATCTGGCTAATGATAAGGAGTATACATCCTATTTCAACTTTGGGCAGCGCAATCCGTTCGTGTCTTCTTTTACTAGTTTCACAAAACGGATCGCATCTCAGGAAAATATTCATGCCATCACTGATTGCAGCATGATCGTGATCAGTCACGCAGATCTGGAACATCTGTATGAGACCCATCCGGCTATAGACAGACTGGGCCGCAAGATGGCAGAGTACAACTATATGCTGGCACTGGAGCGTATCTATTCGCTGCAACACAGATCAGCTGCAGAGCGCTACAATGAGCTGCTGTCCATATATCCGCAGCTGGTCAATATGGTGCCGCATCATTATATAGCTTCCTATCTGGGCATTACACCTGAGTCTCTCAGCCGCATCAGGAAAGAAAAATAGCCCAATCTGAAAATCTTATCATACATCAATGCGGGTGCATATTGATCCATGTACATTTGTATCATAAATCAAGCAAACGATGAGAGCATATCATATATCAAACAAATGGGCCATACTCCTGCTGCTGATGCTGGCCTACATGCTTTCATTCATGGACAGATATGTGATCAATCTCCTCATCGAACCGATGAAACATGACCTTCACCTCACAGACACGTCGGCAGGGCTACTGACCGGCGCAGGGTTTGCAGTATTTTATGCCTTAATGAGCCTGCCCCTCGGTGTCATGGCTGATCGCGGTTCAAGGGTTCGGATCATTGCTTCAGGCATTGCACTATGGAGCTTCTTTACTGCAATCTGTGGCAGTGCGAAGAGTTTCATACAGCTACTGACAGGCCGTATCGGAGTAGGGGTCGGAGAGGCAGCACTGACACCTGCAGCATACCCGTTGCTCACTGATCTTTTTCCTAAGAAACAATTGGCCACAGCTATTGGTATATATTCATCCGGCATATATCTCGGTGCCGGGCTCGCATACATCATAGGCGGCTATATGCTGAAACTATTGGGAGCGCAAACCATCTACACACTCCCTGTGATCGGCTCTATTTTTTCCTGGCAACTGATATTCTTCATTCTTGGTTTACCGGGTCTGCTAGTGGCACTGATATTCATGCTGGTCAAAGAACCTGAGAGACCGGCATCTATCGCTCATACTTCAGTGAGAGATTTCGTAGCCTATATGAGATCAGATGGCGGCACATTTATGCTCATCAGTCTTGGATCGGCCATATTCAACATCGCAGTATATGCCACAGGAGTATGGATACCATCGCTGCTGCACAGAGTACATCATATGCCTATGGACACGGTGGGCCGGTATACCGGTCTGGGCATACTGATACTGTCGCCTATAGGAGTCGTGGCAGGAGGCCGGATCAGCGATATACTACCCGGCACCTCAAAACTGAAAAACAGACTGCTTATCATTATATTCTCACTTATCCTGTTCATACCGGTCTGTATGGCACTGGGGCTTTCTGACAGCGTATATATCATACCTGTATTGATGGCCTATGCACTATGCGTCAGCATACCTGTAGCAGTCACTGCTGCGGCTATACAAGAGCTCGTTCCTTCGGTTTACCGCTCCACTGCATCCGCCTTCACACTCTTTTTGCAGAATATCATCGGGCTAAGTCTCGGCCCATTATGTGTGGCTTTGCTGACCGACCATTACTATCATGACCCTCTGGCCATCGGGCACTCTCTGGCTATAGTTTGCACAGTCGCGTTAGTGTTATCTATCCTCATTTTCAGTTTCACCTTAAGCAAAATAAATAACCAGATATGAACTCACTTAAAACAGATTGGCTGAACCACTGCGCAGCTTATAGTTCTGATGAAGCCTTATCCACATCACTGATAGATGAGCTTATCACCTTGTATCAGGAGCCACATCGCAGATATCACAACCTGGATCATATCAGCCATATGCTCAGCGACCTTCACACACTGACCGATGGAAATATCCCTGCCGAATTGTTTTTTGCTGCATGGTACCACGACAGCATCTATGATACTCTTCGCCATGACAATGAACAAGCCAGCGCCGATCTGGCTTCAGCAAAACTGCAGCTGCTTCATCTGCCTGAGTCTGTCATACCACAGGTAGTGGAGGCTATCCTGCATACAGCAGATCACTTCCGCATCGATGCAGAGGAAGATGATCTCATCAAAATATTTCTGGACACAGACATCAAGATACTCGGGGCAGATCCGGAGACATACAGAAAATATGTGTCTGACATTCGCGAAGAGTACCTGATCTTTCCTGATGAATTATTCTATGCCGGGAGAAAATTATTTATTGAAAAAACATTGTCCGCTCAGCATATTTTCAGAACGGAAAAATATCGTCTGCAATACGAAACACAGGCACGAATCAATTTATCCAACGAACTAAATCTATACAAATGAAAAGTGCGATCTATGCCTTCTCTGGCGACCCGATCACATACGGGCACATGGATATCATTTCCCGGTCAGCGAAAATTTTTGATGAAGTGATAGCTGCTATAGGGAGCAACCCACTAAAAAACTATCTTTTCACAACTGATGAACGCCTCAGGATGGCCCATGAGTCTCTGTCCGGTTTCACGAATGTAAGGGTGACTTCCTTTAGCGGACTACTGGCTGATTTCGCATACGATCAGAATGTTAATGTCATCATCAGGGGGCTACGTAATGCTGAAGATTTCAACTTCGAACTGATGTTGCATCATCTGGGAGAATCTCAAAACAGAGAACTGGAAACCTTTCTGATGCCTTGCCGCAAAGAGCTCTCTCATATCAGTTCAAGTGCAGCAAAGGCGCTGCAACTGGAGCAAGGCATGATACCTGAATATGTGCCTATCAATGTAAAGCAAAAGCTGGAACAGCGTATATCCGGGCAAATGATAATCGGCGTGACAGGACTGCCAGGCGCAGGCAAATCGCACCTGTGCGCTGAGTGGATCAGGGAAGCGGAAGATATCGACATCTATCATCTCGATACAGATGTGATAGGTAAGGAAGTGATCATCGGTGCTTCTCTCCTGCTCAGACAGCAAATCTGTGAGCTGCTGGGTATCGATATTTCGGAATATAGTTTGGATAAAATCTCAGCGCTGATGTTTGATGATCTGAGCAAACTCAAAAAGCTAAATGAGCTGCTCTCTCCGCAGGTTTTATATCATATCAGAAAAGGTCTCTATGGCAAAAGAGGGATCATACTTCTGGAGTCGGCATTGTTTGCTGAGATGGATCTGTTTTCGCTTTGCAATAATAATATCATACTGCTCGACAGCGGTGAAACTCACATAGCAGAGCGTGGCCATAGCGAACAAAGGATACAAAACATCATCGCAGCGCAATTTACTTTAGAAGAAAAAAGAAAAGCAATCGAAAATAAGATAGCTGAAGACAGATATGGACAAATGATCTGTATCCATGATGAAAGCCCCTCACTAATGAATATACTGGATCAACTGCATGTCAGCAATCCGCAAATGATAGTTTAATGTGTTCACTTTTTGATAAGGCGGTTTCTGATGCGGCTCAGACTGACCGGTGTAATGCCAAGATAATTTGCGATAAGATGCTGAGGAATGCGCTCAAGGATCTTCTTCTTATTGCTTTTCAAAAGTTCCAGATAACGCTCTTCGGGACTCAGCATGAGCAAACCCGCCATACGATCCTCAAGACCCATACCGAGATACTCTGCCATTACCCTTCCGAAGGTATTCCATGTCTGATTTTCCGCAAATAATTTCTTCAGGACAGCATAGGGGAAAATGATAAGACGAGTATCACTGAGGGCCTCTATACTCAGTCTCGATGGCTGACCGCTGAGGCAACTATAATAAGGCGCGACCAGTGAATTTTCGAAATAAAAGTAAGTGGTTTTTTCCTCGCCATCATAAGTATAAAAATGGCGCATTTCTCCTTTGAGTATGTAGCCTACTTCGCGGCCTGTTTCACCTTCGCGGATCATATAGTCATGCTTGCGAATAGTACGCTCAGAGAGATAAGGCTCTATCAGCTGCCAATCCTGATCGCGCATAGGTCCGAACTGCTCAATATGCTTTCGCAAAAGAAGGAATGTATCATCACCTGCCATATCCTTACAGATTTTGCACTTAGCTCTTCTTGTTTTGATCCTTGACCTTAGCGATCCATTTATCGACTAGTTCCTCCAGTACGGTGAGCGGCACAGCGCCATTCATCAGCACTACATCGTGAAAATCGCGTATGTCAAATTTATCACCGAGAGCTGCCTGTGCTTTAGCACGTAGCTCAAGGATTTTTATCATTCCGATCTTATAACCCGTAGCCTGACCAGGCCATAGAAAATAACGTTCAATCTCAGTTTTGCAATCTCCGGGAGCATTGGCCGTGTTTTGAAGCATATAGTCGATAGCCTGCTGATGCGACCAGTGTTTGTAATGAATTCCGGCATCTACCACGAGCCTCGCCGCACGAAACACCTCCATGCTCAGACGACCGAAATCAGAATATGGATCCTGATATAATCCAACCTCTTTGGGGATCTTCTCTGAATATAATGCCCAACCCTCGACATAAGCGGTATTGCCGCCATGACGGCGAAACTTAGGCACACTCTTCAGTTCCTGAGCCAGTGCTATCTGCATATGATGACCGGGAATACCCTCATGATAGCAGAGTGCTTCCATCTGATACATAGGTTCATCGTCCATATTGTAGAGGTTTACGTAGAACCTGCCAGGACGCGAACCATCCTCTGATGGGTCTTCATAAAATGCTCCTGCTCCTGATTTCTCTCTGAATTTTTCCACTTGTTTGACGATCAGCGGAGCCTTGGGGATATGTGCGAATAACTTGCTCAGGTATTTGATCTTAATGGTATCAAGATAGCTATTCGATTGAGCTATGAGTTTCTGTCTGCCCTTGTCATCATTACCATATTTGAATTGTTTATCGGTGCGCATGAAAGTAAAGAAATCCTGTAGCGAGTCATTTTTATAATTGACCTGCTTCATGATCGCTTTCATCTCAGCGTGAATTCGCGCCACCTCTTTTTGACCTGTCTCAAATATCTCATCAGGTGTTTTCGCGGTGGTAGTATTGTGTCGCAGACAGTATTGATAATAGGCATCTCCATCAGGCAGCGACCATACACCTTCGCTTTTCTCTGTTTTTTTATCGAGCGCTATCCAGTAGTCATATAGTTTCTGATAAGAATTTTTCACGGTAGTGGATATCGCCGTTTTGGCTTCCGCTTTGAGCTTATCCTTTACAGATTTGTCTATCGAGAGTTTATCCACCTTATCCGAAAAATCAGTTAATAGCACATTGGTCGAATCGGCTTTGCCACATCCCTCCATGAATGCCTTTACACTTTTGGTCACAAAATCAAAAGTGAATTTCGGTGGCACAACTCCCAGTTCTTCTCTCCTTTGCAGCTGCCAGAGCACCTGATCGAACACTGTGTCCAGCTTCTTCAGACGACTGATGTAAGCCTTTGCATCAGGCAGACTATCTACCTTGTGTACATTGACCAAAAAGGCCGGTATGTCATTGTGTTCGCCTCCCATCTGCGATACCCAGTAGTTATGAAACCGCCATTTATAATCATCTTCCGAACGCCTCAACTCCTCTTCTGTAAGCCTCACACTAAGCCTGGTTTGCTCATCGAGGGCATCGAGTTTAAAATTCTTTTTCAAGGTATCGAGATTGGCTCTTTGAATATCCAATTCGCGCTTGATATTCTCATCGGTGCGCTGGGTCCAGTCTCCATAGTGACTGCGCAAACCAAGTGTAGATGCGAGTTCCGGGTTTCGGTCCACAGCCTCATCAAATTTTCTATCCAGATATTCATTTACCTTTTTTGATTGCTCGGTTATCTCCGCTTCAGTGTATTTAGGGCCTCCCGAGTCTATATTTTTGGTATTGCATGATGCCAGAAAGATACCTGTCACTGCGAGTAGGAGTAATTTTTTCATAACCGATGTATTAAATAACAATAATAGAATGAAGTAAAGGAAATATTACGAAAAATAAAAGATGAACACTCTTAAGCCTAGACCAGAGCTAATTAAAGATCAGAAACCACATCATGGTGTCTTGACCTCATTCATCTTGCACATCCATGCCAGATTGCCGATGTGAATACCTTCGTGGCGTATGGCATGCATTATGATCAAACGATTGGTAGTGTCACCATCTCCAAAATGAAAACCAAAAGCATTTTGCTTATCGAGATCTTCATCATTCAGTGAGGTCAGATGGGCTAATGCTTCCTCATGCATACGTTTCATTTCGCCCAGCAGTGATTTATAATCCCCATGCCCTTCATGCAGCGAACCATCAGCACCGAGATGATAGTGTTTGATCCATTCCGGTGCCACAGACTTAGCACCGGTTCCCATCAAGATGAGATTATCCTCTGCCCACATGAGATGCGCTGTGAGCCAGTAGATGCTATTGAAGGTCTTGCCGCCAAACTCAATGGGTACATAGGGATCTACTGTTTTGAGATTCGAAATATAGAACCGTGTCAGCTGACGGGTCTTGTCCATCATATCTGCTAGTATCTGTGTTTCGGTACGTGCCATTGTGTTTCAGGTTTTGAGTGCTCTATGATTTATTAGCAGATGCATGGATCTCTGCTATGAATTTCATTTCATTTTCGGTAATGAATGCAATAATATCTTTCTTGGTATCTTCTGTGTAAGGTTCGAGCAGTTCATAGCCTTTCTCCATCAGGTCCAGTCCCAGCTGTATGGCTTCTACCTGGTCTGAGGTATATAGTGTCGGTTTCCTTTTCATCCGGGCTATGACATCCTTCATGATGTTGATGGTCTTGGTCAGTAGTGTAGTATCTGATATAACGATAAAAAGCACGCTTGCTTCATTGATAAAATCATCCAGTTTTTTGTGTGGCAGGGCTCTAAGACACTCAAAAAACTGCTCATCGGAGATCGGCTCTTTGAAACCCTTCTCGACAGCAGTACGAAGCATCGCCTCTTCAAATCCGATAGCTGAAGTGTAGGCCGGCAGTGAAGTAAGGCCGGCACGAATGGCGTGGGGCAACTGCGCCCCAAACTGAAACAAAGCCACAGGCAGGCTGCCCAACAGTCCCCAGATCAATACTGGATTGTTAGTGAAGTTTCTGAGTTCAGCAAAAGCAGCATCCAGTTTCCTGCGCTGTGCCGGTTCGGGATAGACATTTTCGAGAAAGAAATCTCTGATCTCACGCGCCACGTCCTGGCTGAGATTAAGATCCGTTTTGTGAATATTTTTGATCACATCATCATATCTGCGGGTTATAAGACCCCTGTATTTATTGATCAAATGATATTTGAGGTCTAAATGATCCTCAGAAAAAGAGTTATTGCTCATAGGGATAAACCTAAGAAAAAAATAGAGATTTATACTATTTCAGATAGTCTTTCACTTTTTGTTGGATCTGCTTTTTCACAGTTTCCCATGTTTGGCCTTTGAGGCTCACCGGATCTTCACTCTCATCAGCATCTGCAAAATAAGTTATGGCCTGCGGTATAGAAATAGCCAGTTGATGATTGGGGAATTTCTCATCGTAGGCCATGATTAATTCCTTGACAGAATAGTGCTGCAACAATTCAGCCACGTCCCAAAAATCCTTTTTTTGAGCACGTTTCAATACAGCAAAAGCCTTCATAGCCATTATATCAAGGTCATTAAACATCCTGATGCCATCTTCCATTTGGGGCTTTCCTAATTGTTTGAAATAATGATATTTGACAAAGTCAACTTTCACATCATCAATAAAACCAAAAATTCCTATAGTGTTGCCTGTATTGCGATATTCAAACCCATTGAAGTTCTTTTCGAGAATCAGTACAATATCATCGAGGTTAAAATCTACTATTGAAAACATATCAAGGTCAACAGATTTTCTGTGTCCATATCTGAGTGATAAACAGGTTCCACCGACAAGATAAAAATCCTGCAACTCCGGAATTGCCATCAATTTCTTTAATATGGATAAGGTTCCTCGGTCGACTGTCTCAGTATATAGCATCTGAATTCATTTAGTTCCTTGCCTGTCACAGCTGCGGACAGATAAATAGTACGCTCGGACAGATATTTGGCATTCAAAAGGGCATCGGTGACTTTCTCATCACCATAATACCTGCGACACTGGCGTATATCATCCACATCGCCGCGCTCAAAGACCCGCTCTATCACAAAGGCTGATTTAGCATCATAGTCGAGCTTATCAAAATCCACATCCCAAAAGATGCGCCGATGAAATAAAGGTTTTCCTATGTCATCCATACTATAAAGATAGAGAATTATAGATAATGCCGTGGACTGACCATGTCATAAGCGAGCTGCCATCTCATCAAAATCTATATCTGAATGAGATGCATGATACATGGCTTTGGCATCTTTGATCAGGAGAAGCTGCGGAGACTGATGCTGCACGCCGAAGAGTTCGGCTATGCGATTTGAAACAGGCCGGTAGGTCAGCAGGTCCAGATAGTACAAGGGCAACTCCTCATCGCTGAGGCGCCACTGCTGCTCCAGACCTCTTTTGGCCATGACACTCACAGAACACCTCGTGCTATGTTTGTAGATAGCAATAGGGTTTTGATACGAAGCAGCAATGATCTCGTCCAGTTGCTTTTCGTCAGTGAGTGGTATCCAATGCATGAAGATTAACCTTTGCTCTCGGTAGTCTGCTCAGGAGCTTTAGAATATGTAGGGCATGTGTGGCGATCGCAAGATGCAAGGGCAACACACATAAAAGCGAATGCTACTAAGGCTATCGAAAGGGTTCTTTTAGTGGCTGTCATAATTGTTGGTTTTAACTTTAGAACGTAAAAGTATGTGTTTTATTTTAGAATTAGTACCCCCCACTTAACGATTTGTGGATAATAATGTTTCATATTTAAGCCACCTTTGGCGCTATGAATGTACACTTTATAGCCATAGGAGGTGCCGTGATGCACAGTCTCGCCATTGCTCTGAAACGGCAGGGATATCAGGTTTTGGGGTCGGATGATAAGATAGCTGATCCAGCCAGAACCAATCTGGGTAAAGAAGGGATATTGCCGGAAACGGAGGGATTTTTCCCCGAAAAGATACATGCGGGGCTGGATGCGGTGATACTGGGTATGCATGCGCGGATAGACAATCCGGAGCTGCTGAGGGCGCAGGAACTGAAGATACCGATATACTCTTTCCCGCATTATATCTATGAGGTTTCTAAAAACAAGAAGCGTATAGTGATAGCCGGCAGCCACGGCAAGACCACCATCACCTCGATGGTAATGCATGTGCTGCATGAGTGCGGGCGCGATATAGACTATATGGTTGGTGCCAAAGTGAAGGGTTTTGATACGGGTGTGCGACTGAGCGAGTCGGCGGAAATCATTGTGATAGAGGGCGATGAATATCTGGCATCGCCGATAGAGCGGGAGTCGAAATTTATGTTTTACCATCCACATATAGCGCTGATAACGGGTGTGGCGTGGGATCATATCAATGTGTTTCCGGTGTATGATGGCTATGTGAATCAGTTCAGGAAGTTCGCGAACAGTGTGGAGGCGGGCGGATCGATGTCGTACTATGCGGGTGATAAGGAGCTGCAAAGGATATTTGCGGACTACAGCGGTGCGGCGAGGGCTATTCCTTATACCTCGGCCAGCTATGAAGTGCGCGATAATAAGACCTATGTGAAGACGGCGGAGGGCGAATATCCGATGGTGGTATTCGGTACTCATAATATGCAGAATATGGAAGGTGCGAGAACTGTGTGCCGTGAGGTAGGTATCTCGGACCATGATTTTTATACCGCCATGAGTACTTTCGAAGGGGCGGCAAACAGGTTGGAAAAACTGGGTGAAAATGCGCACACGGTGGTCTATAAAGACTTTGCACATTCGCCTTCAAAGCTGCAGGCTACGGTGAATGCTATGAAAGAGCAATATCCTACGCGCAGGCTGACGGCGGTGATGGAACTGCATACATTCAGCAGTCTGAATAAGGATTTCCTGCAGGAATATCATGGAGGGATGGATAAGGCAGATACGGCGGTGGTATTCATCGATCATGAAGCTATGAAGCTGAAACAGATGCCTCCCTTGGACCCGGCGTTGATCATCAGTTCATTCGGGCGGGATGATATGAGGGTGTTTAGCGAGAAAGAAAAACTACAGGAGTTTCTGCTGTCGCAGGACTGGCATGAGAATAATCTGCTGCTTATGACGAGCGGGCAGTTTGGGGGGATGGATGTGAAGAGCATGGCTCAAACCATCATAAGCAAGCTATAGTCATCAGTGAATACCTGCTCTGATGCCCTGACCGTAGGTACCGCCGAGATAGGTGCCGTATCCTGTAAAAAGGAAACAGCCTCAAAGCCCCTGCACCCCAATTCCGCATCAACAATCACTACACAAGCATTCTATTTCTCAGGCAATAAACTGGTTTGCGGCTGCGGATCATTCTATCTCATAGACCTCGATGGCGACAGCACTCCCGATGCACGCATCCGCCTCTCATGTACCCAGACCAGGCAAGGCTATGTCTGTTCTCTCGGCAATTATTTTGACTATGCCCAGACTGCCACTCTGGATAGCTTTCTGAACCCGAACTTTTCCGTTTGCACAAACCCGGTCAGCCCTGCTTTCGGAGATTCGCTCTCTGCTACCAATAGATTTAGCACAGCCCCTGCGGCATTACTCAATGGTCATTATCGCGATTACTATCAATACGGATATCCGCCTGATTATTCAGGGTCTGACACTTCCATTCATTATTTTGGCTTCCAAAAAACAGACAGCATCGGCACCCGATACGGCTGGCTATCTCTCGATCTGCAGGAGTTCATATACCTGCGCGGCTCCGAATAGGATAGCAAGCACCAGCAATGAGAAAGCAAATATTTTCATAAGATTTTATTGGATTCCCGACAAGAACGAAGTTATTATATATTTATTATAAATGACATAAAAAAAACTGCGCGGGCTTAGGGTATGAAATTATCTATACCATTGGATGGTTATTTCTGATTTGCGATCTATTTTACAACAGGTGTATTTATTAAATAGTAAACACAGCCCGCAATTGCTATTGACATTGCTATAAAATATAGTAAGCCATCGATTATAGGATTTTTATTTGGGAGCATAAAAAGTCCTTCATCCTCATTAAGATATCTAAGTAATATTGTGTCTCCAACATGATATACTTTACTGACAGGACCACGAACACTAATGTCATATGGTTTACCATTGAATTCAAAATTCATTCTTCCGTTAGAATTACCTCTACTATTATCTGGTACATTTACCACCAGTACTTTAACTAAACTTCCCTTTGTATAGATTTTGCATTGACGAAGAACTCCAATAGTTATGGGTATGGAAATTCCAATGCCTATTAGAATACACAAAACCCAAGTTGACTTTTTATTGATAATAGAAGACCCAACAGGTTTATTACCCTTAATAATTCGAATAAACATAGATACAACTTTCGTTCTACACCTAAATCTTAGTGATTCGGAACTCTGTGCGTCTGTTTGTGGCGCGACCGTCTGGGTTGTCGGAGCCGTCAGGTTTTTTGTTTGGTGCTACAGGTTTGCGCATACCGTATCCTACAGGTACCATACGTTTTTTGGCGACACCTTTTTTGATGAGGTAATCAACGCAGCTCTGGGCACGTGCCTGAGAGAGTTTTAAGTTGTACGGATCAGAACCCTTGCCATCGGTGTGTGATGAAAGCTCGATAACGAAAGAAGGATTGTCCTTCATGATGTCATACAGGGTATCGAGCACCAGCATAGATGATTTAGTAAGGGTTGCTTTATCGAACTCATAGAGGATATTTGACAGGCGATAGTCTTTGTTGACTATCACTTTGTTCAGCTTGATATCGGCTCTGAGTGAGTCAAAATTTTGCGGGAGGTTTTTAGTAGTGATGCGGGTATTGCCTGCAAAATAGCCGTCTTTGCGAGCCAGTACTTTGAAATCTCTTTCGGTAGGAAGCGTAGTGACATAGAATGAATCTGTGGCTGTCAATTCTCTGAAGAGATACTCGCGTCCGCCTTTGACCTCATATATGAGCATGCTGGCGTTCATGATGCCGGGATAAAAGAGCGAATCATTTTCCATGATCTTGCCATAGACAATGAATCCGTCTTTCGCCACTTTCATATTGGCATTGAGGGTATCTTCTGCATCGAGTCCTTTGGTGGTGATCTTATCTACCTGAGGAAGGAAGCCGTCTTTTACTGCTTCTACTTCATAGTCCTTGTCAGGGCTGAGGTTGAAGAAGTATTTACCATTGGTAGATGTGGAATCTACAGCGATGAGTTCTTTCTTGCCTTCAGGTGTGGTGCGGTAGAGATTGAAACGGGCACCAGCCATAGAGAATGTAGGGTCGCCTTTTTTAGTGATCTCGCCATCTACTGCAAAGTGGAGGTTTTCCCAATAAAAGATATCGTCAGAAGCAGTAGAGATGCCTGCGAGCGGGATCGAGCCTTCTCTGTTTGATACAAAGTAGCCATACGATTGATCGGGCTGTACAGAGTAGTAGAGTTCATCAGCGCCGGTGTTGAGTGGTTTGCCTATATTGCGTGGTTCGGTCCATGAGCTTTCTTCCATATTGAGCACGGTAGCAAATACGTCGAAGCCACCGAGACCCGGCAGACCGTCTGAACTGAAATAAAGTGTTTTGCTGCTGTCTTCGAAGAAAGGCGTCACCTCATCTCCTACAGTATTGACATGGGCCAGTGGTTTCGGTGCCATATATTCACCATCGCCTGTGCGCTGAGTGTACCATATATCGAGGCCACCTTTGCCACCTTCTCTGTCGGTCGCATAATAGACTATATCGCGCTTCTCGTCTAGCTTCCTGACGGTGGGCTGAGTGGAAGTATATTTGCCTTCGAAGTTTATGCCTTCCGGCAGACGCTTGATATCGCCTGTCAGTTTTCCATTCTTCACATCAGACACGAATATGTTGCACAGAGATCTGTCGTCATCCATCTCGAGGCATTTAGTAAAATAGAAACGGGTCCTGTCAGGATTGAAAGTTCCATTACCGGTGAAATACTTGTCCTCATTCACAGTGGAAGGCATTTTATGGTCTTTGCTCCATGTTTTTCCATGTTTGCTCGCCACAAAAATATTCGTGTACTTTTTGTTTTTTACGTCTGTATAGTTGACCAGCGCATTCTCATCGAGACTGGTGTAATAGAGTGTATTGTCATCATACAGAAAGGGTGCCGACTGAGTATAGGCTGTATTGATACCTTCGGGTAGCGCCTTGATCTTGATCTTGAGTTTTCTTACGGCTTTGGCAGAGTCACAGCCTTTCATTTCCAGATTAGCGAGTTTGACCAACGCCGTCTGCTGAGCCTGATCTGTAGTATAATACTCCACTTTGAATTTCCTCAACTGCTCCTGTGCTTCATCATACTTTCCATTGCGGTGCAGTACCATGCCATAATATAAACGGCCCAGTTTAAAAAATTCCCTTTCCTGTTTTTCCCATTTCTCTTTTGTGTCTTTTTTGCCGGGCTTCAACGCATAATATGCTTCAAATGCAGCCTGAGAACCTTTGTAATCACGGGCCTGATAGAGCGCCATACCTAACCAATAGGTAGCATAGCGGTCATCGGGCTTTTTCTGCAGGTACAGCTTGTATTCCTCCGCAGCAGTGTAGAAGATTGACTCAGCATAGTAGCGGTCAGCCAGTTTGAGGGTAGCCCTTTTTGTCAGACCATTTGCCAGTTCATGTTTGGTGAACGGATCGCCGGCAAACAGTGTGCCGCTGAGCAAAATGGCCGTGATGATAATGAGTAAACTTCTGGTCATTGGTTGTTTTTAAGGGTATGGTTTTTATAAAAAAACCTGCCACAGCCGGCAGGTTTTCTACTATGATTTATTAAGCTGTGACCATCAATGAGTCAAAGCGTTTCTTATTCCTGCTCCTGATCAAAATCTCCTGCTCGGCAGAGACCTGCTGCCCTTAAAGGCCTTGATGCTCTCGCCTACGAATGACAAACTCAATTCAAATGCACCTCTGTTGTGAGTAGTGGTACTCAGATTAGATGTATTGACCTCATAGCCCAGACCCAGACGGATATTTCTGAATTCTGCCATTGCCATAGGTACTACCGCATCGCCTACACGATATCTGACACCGAGATTGAAGCTGTTATTCTTGCGGAAACCTGTCTGGAAATAATATGACCAAAACAGACCCGGAGTGATCTCACGTGATGGACCCTGACTCAGCAATATGAATTCAGGTGAGAGACTCATGTGTTTGCCTTTACCAAAAAATACTTCCACATTCAGATCTGCTGAATATTTGCGGTACTGATTGCCGAAATTATCGTTATTAGCTACTATGAGTTGTTCTTTAGGTTGAACTATATGAAAAACACCCAGACCGAGTCCGAAACGAACTACATCGTGGAAATTTGATTTCCAGTAGAGACCTGCGCTGAAATCACCATTAGTGATACCTCTCTGATAGTTTTCTCTGGTTTGAGTAAGGGTCTGATCATGACCAAGGAACTGATCGCTGAAAGTAGGATCGTCCAGTCTCTTCTGGATGAAACCACCCTGAAGACCTACAGAAAGGTGGTGAGCACCGTCCTTGCCGAAGCCCTGATGATAAGCCACACTCAGTGTAGCATTGATATAGTCCAATCCGGCTGTGCCTGATTTGTCATCTAGAAATCCAACGCCGATAGCGAGTTTAGAATGTTTGAGATAACCCTCGAGCAGCGATACATCTGCATCTGCTCCTACTGTACGGTATCCGTTGGACTGGCCCAGAGCCGATGTCCACTGCTGACGATAGAGCGCTGCCAGACGGTAGCTGCCGTCATAATTTCCCACCAGCGCCGGGTTGAGCTGCGAGGCAAAAGAATAGTATTGGTTAAAGTGTGGGTCCTGGGCATCTGCCACAAATGAACCTCCGATCAATAACAAAGTACAGGATAATACGCGTAGAATATTCTTCATAAAAGGCTAGTTTGGTTTTCTATTGCCTAAAACTAACAACTTAAATGAAACCACAAAAACATTTTGCCAAAAATAGTTGTTCACGGCTGATTATTAGGCAGTAGAATAATCAATATTTTCCAAACATCTCTTTTAAAGCATGTTTAGGATGCCATTTATAAGCCTTAAGCTGTAGTCGTTATGTCCTGCTCATCAGTAGGTTCGGGCTCAGGTTCGAGTGCCGGTGGTTTGACAGCCGGATGTGCAGCATAATATCTGCTCAGGCCCGCCACGCCTATGATACCTGCCAGTATCAGTGCCATCGATATGAGTTCAGCCTGTTTGAAGCCATGCCCAAATACAAAATAGAGCTGCCTGTCTGATATAGAGCGTATCTGCTCGATAGAATAGCGCTGAATACCAATGAGTATGGCGAAAATAAAGAATAAAAGACCCGGCTTATCTGTCAGGCGCTTTCTGATGAAATGCAGAATAAAAAATATAATGGTACACTCAATAAATTCATACATCGGAGTAGGGAAAACCGGCATCGACAGCACCTGACAGTGCAGTTCCTTGCATCCCGGAATGCTGATGCCCTCATTAGCGATATTGTGTGCATAGGTCGAAGCCCAGAGAAACTGTGGGATGAAAGCAGGTTTAGGAGCGGTATTGATGATACCCCAGTCGCCATCTCCCGACACCTGACAGCCTATCCTCCCTATCCCTACGGCGAGAATGAAACAATATGCCAGTATGTCAAACATATCGGGTATCCTGATCTTCTTGCGCCAGCTATATATGAGCAATGCCAGACCGGCACAGATCATACCGCCATAGACAGACAGACCGCTGAAGATAGAGCCGAAAGGATCGCGCCAGAAGCCATTGTATGAATCGGGGCTCTCCAGAAAGTTGAATAGGTTTGAACCCAGAACGCCGAAAATAGCGCAGATGATGACGAAGTCTCCCACAAGTTCAGAAGTCCACTCTTCCTTACCGTCGTTCCATCTTAGTGCAGGCATCCAACCCAGTGCCTCACGCCTGCGCAGCTCGCGGGTCACGATGACCGCCGCCACCAAAAAACCGCATGCCACAAAAAAACCATAGCTAAAAATAGGTATCGACCTCAGGTCTATGGCTCCGCCCGAGACACTCCAAAACCAATCGGTCACTTTAGGATAGCAACGTAATAATATCATGGGGTAATAATACAGTCTTTAATTTGGAATCTGTTAATACCATAATGTGAAAAGATGCTAATGCGAGGATTTAGGATCATTATGTACTTTATACCATCTCGGTACTTGGATGCGGCAGCGAGATGTGAAATATGGTGCCGCCGCCCGGATTGTGGTCTGGAATATGCTAGTACCCGGCAGCAGGT
>CAIXBT010000147.1 GCA_903917755.1 uncultured Bacteroidota bacterium | reverse complement strand
TATGAACAGCTTTTTTGAAAAAGCATTAATTCATTATTTATCAGTTTTATAAACATAATAATAATAATAATTAATTAATTCTTTCATATATAACTACTCTCGATCAGCGCCTCTTTCTCCATCCGTATGCAGTCCTTAATGTCCATATAGCAATCTCGGCCGGCAATACATTTTGCAGGCCGGCTGTTAGGATCTTAGCTTCAAACTGGCTATCGATCACGAGCATTCTTTCGATGATATCATCATTTCCGGCGAATCTCTTTTTCCAATAGCTCCATACATGTCTGGGCAGTCCCTGCCCCTTCAGCGCCCAGCCCAGAAAGAAACAATATTCATTCCTGAGTGATAGCTCTATTATATCTAAATGTCGGCTGACGAGTTCTACTGTCCATTTCTGCGCATTAGGTGCTTTTTTGATTTCAGGTATCATTGCAACATTATTTGTTTATTGCAAAATTAGCATTATTTGATTATAAAAAAAAATCCATGAAAAATGCCTTTTGGTATTCCTACAAAAAAAAGCAGCCCAAATGGACTGCTTTGTATTTTGTATTCCTCCCTCTCCTTCGGAGAGGGTTGGGGTGAGGTGTGATTACTCGAACTTGAGATCCAGTGCCAGACCGCGAAGCTCGTGGAGCAACACGTTGAATGACTCAGGTACTCCCGGCTCAGGCATATTGTCACCTTTGACGATGGCTTCGTATGTTTTAGCACGACCTGTGATATCATCCGACTTGACAGTGAGGAGCTCCTGAAGGATATTGGATGCGCCGTAAGCCTCGAGTGCCCAGACCTCCATCTCTCCAAAACGCTGACCTCCGAACTGTGCCTTACCACCGAGCGGCTGCTGAGTGATGAGTGAGTATGGTCCGATAGAACGTGCGTGCATCTTGTCATCCACCATGTGGCTGAGTTTGAGCATATAGATCACACCTACTGTAGTAGGCTGGTCAAAACGCATTCCTGTCTCGCCATCGCAGAGATAGGTAGAACCCAGTTCCGGCAATCCTGCCAGTTTCACCTGCTCAGAGATCTCGGCCAGGGTTGCTCCATCGAATATCGGTGTAGCAAACTTGAGGCCCATCTTCTGACCAGCCCATCCGAGCACGGTCTCATATATCTGACCGAGGTTCATACGCGAAGGTACACCCAGCGGGTTCAGTACTATATCTACAGGAGTACCATCTTCGAGGAAAGGCATATCTTCCGCACGTACGATACGCGCTACGATACCCTTATTTCCGTGACGGCCCGCCATCTTATCTCCCACTTTCAGCTTACGCTTCTTAGCGATATAGACCTTAGCGAGTTTCAATACGCCTGAAGGAAGTTCATCACCGATAGAGATGTTGAATTTCTCACGTTTGTATTTACCTGTTTCTTCGTTGATACGGAGGTTATAGTTGTGCAGCATAGCCTTGATCAGGTTGTTTGCATCATCTTCTTTGGTCCATCCGTTAGGATCTGCATTAGCGAAATCGAGGTCCTGTATCACCTTGACAGTGAATTTAGTTCCCTTGCTGATCCACTCTTCTTTGTAGTTTGACTGTACGCTGTTAGAAACCTTTCCGTTCAGTACTGTCATCAGTTTGTCGATAAGGATAGACTTGATCTCAAACACCTTTTTCTCAAAATCCTTCTCTAATTTCTCGAGAGCAGATTTCTCTTTGGTCTTTGCGGTCTTATCT
Organism: uncultured Bacteroidota bacterium; assembly: GCA_903917755.1. GTDB lineage: Bacteria > Bacteroidota > Bacteroidia > Chitinophagales > LD1 > UBA1941. The sequence continues at coordinate 20,402 of CAIXBT010000147.1, read as the reverse complement.
TTCTTAGCACGTGCGAAGAGTTTCTTAGTGATCACTATACCTTCTACAGATGGTGGTACTTTCAATGAAGCATCCTTGACATCACCGGCCTTGTCGCCGAAGATAGCACGAAGGAGTTTTTCCTCAGGAGTCGGATCAGTTTCTCCTTTCGGAGTGATCTTACCTATCAGGATATCGCCTTCTTTCACCTTGGCACCTACACGGATGATACCGTTCTCATCGAGGTCTTTAGTAGCCTCTTCAGATACGTTTGGAATATCCGGTGTCAGTTCTTCTTCGCCGAGTTTAGTATCACGGACTTCGAGTTCGAATTCTTCAATTTGAATTGAAGTGAACACGTCATCACGAACGATACGCTCATTGATCACGATAGCATCCTCAAAGTTGTAACCCTTCCAAGGCATGAACGCTACTTTCAGGTTTGCACCGAGAGCGAGTTCACCATCTTGTGTAGAGAAACCTTCGCAGAGTACCTGGCCTTTCTGTACACGCTGTCCTTTACGAACGAGCGGTTTCAGGTTGATACAAGTACTTTGGTTGGTCTTGAGGAACTTAGACAGTTTATATACTACCTTATCATCTTTGAAGCTTACGAGTTTCTCAGTGTCGGTTTTGTCATAGCGAACGTGTATCTCGTTTGAGTCTACATATTCTACTGTACCATGACCTTCTGCATTGATCAGGTTGCGGCTGTCTGCAGCTACTTTACCCTCGAGGCCTGTGCCTACGATAGGAGCCTGTGGTTTGAGAAGCGGTACAGCCTGACGCTGCATGTTCGATCCCATGAGTGCACGGTTAGCATCATCATGCTCGAGGAATGGTATCAGCGATGCTGACACACCCACGATCTGATTTGGCGCTACGTCCATGAAATCCACTTCCTGTGGAGTCAGGATAGGGAAATCACCCTGATACCTTGACTTTAGTTTATCTGTGAGGAACGCACCGGTCTTGTAGTCCATGTCTACCTTGGCCTGAGCGATCTTTTTAGAATCTTCTTCTTCAGCAGAAAGGAATACCGGGCGTGCTTTGATATCTACTTTACCATCTTTCACTTTCCTGTATGGAGTCTCGATGAATCCCATATCGTTGACCTTAGCATGTACGCAAAGGGTAGAGATGAGACCGATATTCGGACCTTCCGGTGTCTCGATAGTACAGAGACGGCCATAGTGAGAGTAGTGTACGTCACGCACCTCAAAACCTGCGCGCTCCCTGGAGAGACCGCCTGGCCCGAGTGCAGATACACGACGTTTGTTAGTGATCTCTGCGAGTGGATTGGTCTGATCGAGGAACTGTGACAACTGTGATGTACCAAAGAATGAGTTGATCACAGATGACAGTGTACGTGCGTTGATGAGATCCACCGGAGTGAACACCTCATTGTCACGCACGTTCATACGCTCACGGATAGTACGTGCCATACGGGCAAGACCTACACCGAACTGAGCATACAATTGCTCACCTACTGTACGCACACGACGATTTGACAAGTGATCAATATCATCGATGTCTGCGCGCTGATTGCTCAGTGCTACGAGGTATTTCACGATCAGGATGATATCGGTCTTGGTCAATACCTTAGTATTGGCGTCATCACCGAGTCCCAATTTTTTATTGATCTTATAGCGGCCTACTTCGCCGAGGTCATATCTCTTGTCAGAGAAGAACAACTTCTCGATGATTCCCCTCGCGGTTTCTTCATCAGGTGGATCTGATCCACGGAGTTGTTTGTAGATATGGTTCAAAGCCTCTATCTCAGAGTTTGAAGTATCTTTCTGAAGGGTATTGAATATGATAGAGTAGTCCTGAGTCTGTACTTCCTTGTGAACGAAGATAGACTTGGCACCTGAGTTCTGGATCAGATCGAGATTATCTACTGTGATGATGGTATCACGCTCGAGGAGTACTTCATTACGCTCAATAGACACTACCTCACCGGTATCTTCATCTACGAAGTCTTCCATCCATGTACGGAGCACCCTCGCTGCGAGTTTGCGGCCGACAGATTTAGGAAGGTCTTTTTTGTTGGCGAGAGTGATCTCATCAGCCAGGTCAAACAGGGTCAGGATGTCCTTGTCAGAATCATAACCCACAGCGCGGAGGAGCATAGTGACCGGGAATTTCTTCTTACGATCGATGTATGCGTACATCACGTTGTTTATATCGGTAGCAAACTCCATCCATGCACCCTTGAAAGGAATGACACGGGCAGAGTATATTTTAGTTCCATTCGGGTGGAATGACTGACCGAAGAATACACCAGGTGAACGGTGAAGCTGTGATACTACCACACGCTCAGCACCGTTGATGATGAACGTTCCTTTTGGGGTCATGTATGGGATATTTCCCAAAAACACATCCTGAACGATAGTCTTAAAGTCTATGTGCTCAGGGTCATTACATGATAGTTTGAGTTTAGCTTTGAGCGGCACGCAGTATGTCAGGCCACGCTCGATGCACTCCTCCATGCTGTAGCGTGGAGGATCGATAAAGTAATCCAAAAACTCCAGCACGAATATGCTACGCGTATCGGAGATAGGGAAGTTTTCCATGAACACTTGGTAGAGGCCCTCTTTAGGACGATTCTCCGGTGTGGTTTCTATCTGGAAAAACTCTTTGTAAGTAGATAATTGGATGTCTAGAAGGTCGGGTGATTCGTCTGCGAGGTTGATTTTACCGAAATTGACTCTTTCTTTTGCTTTTTTGACTTCAGCCATATCTATATTTTGATTTATAGTGGTGTTAGAAATTTCAATCTAATTGTCTTCCCGGGACTTGGTGCTGATACGATCTCAGCTAGTGTGTACCCATATTCGCCAGGGAGGAAATTGCTTTCTGATGTATATTTCAAAAAACAATTTAAGGCACGCCTACTCCGGAGAGCGGGACGTGCCTTAAAATTTGGGTCAAGGCAGTATTGAGTTATTTAACTTCAACCTCTGCGCCTGCTTCTTCTAGTTTCTTTTTGATATCTTCAGCAGTAGCTTTGTCAACCTTCTCTTTGATAGGTTTTGGAGCACCGTCTACGAGGTCTTTAGCTTCTTTCAGGCCGAGAGCAGTGATGTCTTTTACGATCTTCACTACGTTCAGTTTTTGAGCGCCTGCTGATTTCAGGATCACATCAAATTCTGTTTTTTCAGCAGCAGCAGCAGCGCCACCACCAGCGGCAGGAGCAGCAGCTACAGCAGCAGCAGCCGGTTCGATACCGTAATCATTTTTCAAAATAGCAGCTAACTCGTTAACGTCTTTTACTGTAAGGTTTACGAGAGATTCTGCAAGAGCTTTTAAATCCGCCATTGTAGTATTTTTAGTTAGTGTTAAGCAATTGAGTTTCAGACCGTCTTGGAAGCCCTTTCGGAAAACGGACTGCAAATGTAGCATTAATCTTACATTTTACAAACATTTCCAAGAGAAAATGAACAAAATGCATTTTTTGGCAAGGGGTTTGATAGGCGGGGGCGAAGGAATGATGGACATCGGAGCTCAATATACTTATTATCAGTTAGTTGGATCTCAGCGTCGCTATAAACTAAACTCAATAGCCTTGCTTAAGATAAAAATTTATATTTGTAATATAAACTTCCCAAATGAAAATACTTTTCCTCATACTAGCGAGTCTATGCATTAAAGATAATTATAGCTCTTATTCGCTTGAGTGGTCTGATTGGCAAACTTCTGAATGTTTTAGTGGTGTACAATACCGGACTAAAAAAATTCCTGATGGAGATAAGGATGAGTATGAATATCAATTGAAAAATACTTATGCAGATAATATTATAGTGGATTGTGGAGTAGAAGGATGTTCACTTGTTGTTGATAAGTGCATTTGCGATAGAGTTCCAATTAAACCTAACAGTCTATCCCAAGTAATGGCGAGTTACAACATTGCAAAGGGAAGCGTTTTGAAAATTTGCATTGAAAATCTTGTATTTGGTAAACAAGATTCCAAAAATTATTTTAAATGCGATCGAAGAGATAAACTATAAATTAATCCAATTCCAAATGAAAGTATTACTTGCTATTTTTTTTCTTTAACTTATATCTCAAAGTTATCATCTCAGGCTCCCTATGTAGGAGATCTGAGTGGAACTATCACGAAGCATAACCTTGATATGAGCGAATGCAAGGTAAGTGAAATGCAAATCAAATACAGGCTATATAATCAAATAGGCCAAACGGGAGTAAATCTTACCATAGAATGGCAAACGAGCGGCACAGACCCGAATTGTTTACCGGGTAAAATTGTTTACTACATAATCAGATGTCATACCAAAAAGCCGGGAGCTTATGCAGGAGAACTCTATTTGAATGCCGGCGCTGGGGGTACTCTTAAACCCGCCGGGCAGGGATTTGGTTATGACCTGTCTGGCAGTCCAGATTACAGTTCACTGTTTATTACTGACTATACTCCTTATGATGATCCTAATATTGACATTGATAAGATTCTAGGCAATCGCTGCAACTATTTAGATCAGAATACAGCTATAGCTTATTGGCAAAGCGGTCTGGTATAGATGATATAGACGTACTAATACAGAAAACTGGAATCAATACTCAAGGCAATAATGTTAGTACTCCCAATAATAATCCCAACAGCAGCAATCAATCAAATAGTAATACGGGACAAAACAATAGATACGGATCTAGTACAGTACTTTCCGGCAGCAACCAAAGCGGTGGCTCAAATAATTCAGGCAATAATACTAGTCAGTCTGGATATGGTTCTGATAATACTAGTCAATCCAATATCTATACTCGTAAAACACAACAACAGGATGAAATAGAAGTTAAACGAGAAGCGATAATAGATAATTACAACCGGCAAACAAATGCAGTGAAACAAATAGGTAGTTCCGTTTCTGATGCATTGGGCAGTATAGCAGATGCATATTCAAAAAAAATGGCTGAAGAAGATGCACGCGATGACGCTGAACGGCAAGCCAGACGTGATGAAAGGAATGAAGAGCGGGAGAAGCAAAAAGCTGAAGAAGCTGAAGAAGAAAAAAGGCAAGAGAGAAAGGAAAGAGAGGAAGAGCAACGAAGAATAGAAGACCAAAAAAGGGAAGACGAATTAGAGGAAGCCCTAGCCCGCAAAACTGCTATAGAAAATGCCAAGATAAAAACCAATACAAGTTTATGGAGCGCAAAATCAAAAACCGTTTTACCTAATTCATTGATTAATTTTAGTAGAGCTAAAAAAACAATTGAAATAACTGATCCAACCTTAACTAGTGTGTTTTACATAATTTGGAATTTCAGTAATGATGGTCAAATTGTAATTTCAAACCCTATTGAGATAAAAAAATCTCCTGACGGTGATTGGCCTATCACTAGTGATCTATATAGTAAAATTGAAACTGACTCAAGGCTAGTCATAAATCAGACACCGGATAATATTGCAACGGACGACAATACACTAGGATACTTACTAGGATATTTCAAAAGTAAAGCAAATGCTCAAAGTGCTCTGGACAATTTGAAAGCAAATGCAATAAAAAATGGATATACTGTCAAATATCAGTCTACCGCCTTTAGTGATAACTTACAACATAACGACATCCCAAAAACTAAAAGTCAACCTCAACCTAATCCAAAAGATTTTTGGAAAGAATAAATCTTACAATATGAAAATCAAGACTCTTTTAATACTCTTTGCTTTATTGGGTGTCGTAAAAATTTACGGTCAAACAAAAGAAGAAGATGCCATTACTTATTATCAATTAGCTCAGGAACAATTCGATAAAGGTCAGTTTAAAGACGTATTAAACTATCTCAATAAGGTAGACGCCCTCAATCCCGCCGCTAAAACTAAAACTAGTTACCTAAAAGCAAAGTGCTATGATAATTTAATAGAACAGAGCTACGAACTTAAGAATGACTCTATGTATGTTAATCTATTTAATAATATTCAAAATTATTTTGACAATGGCAAAGATGAGGCTAAAAAAAAGGAATTATTAAAATTAAAGCTGAAGGCCGAAGGGTCTGAAAAATATAAAGAAAGCAAACTAAATGCAGATAAACAAAAAGCACAAAAAGTATATAAAGAAAAGGAAGCGAGGGAATTGATAGAAAAAGAAAAACTGAAAAGCACCCATGCTGAATATGTAGAAAATTTCAAAAAAGCAACAGGAACATGGATCTATCAGTCCAAAAATATGGATAAGCCTTTATTATTGTATATCACATATGAATCAGGTCATACATCAGCGGGGGAAGATAATGACGATGGTAATTTTTATATACAGACTGCTAAGGATCAAAGGAAAGCTGGCCATAGTACCGCAAGTTCAGATATGTTCAACTCTGGTTATGCTGATGGATTTTTTTCTTTTGAGAATTTTGGATATGGTAATATATATAAAGTTTACTTTCCTGATTTCTATTGTGCTGAGGGGCTTGTTAATTTTTCAAAGGACGGTAATCAAATATTTATTTATAAACCAAAAACAGAAAATACTGATCTTCATTCAGATCTTCCTAGTAATGGAATTATCTATGATGATAAAAAAGAGTACATTCTTGCTGTAACATTAACAAGGACATTGAAATAATGTAAATAAATCTTTCGCGTGTGCTCGGCATCCCCACCACTATTCCCTCTTCGTTATTCTCTATTATCTAAATTATCTGTACGGCCAGTCCTGTCCCGGAGGAGGGCATTTCAGCGACATGAAGGTATAGGTGATCGCTACGCCCACGAAGACATATTGATCAAACCTGCCATTGCCACGCTGGAAGCCGGGTTTGCCGATATTCACCCCGTCGTTAACTTCGCCGGATCGGTCTGCAAGCTTGGCCGCTATACCATGCGATCCACCGGGCAGCGATGCTGTAGATGCATAGGTCCCACTCACATCGTCGAGGTACTTGGTAAATGTCTCATGCACTGAGGCAAAGATATTAGCACTCCAGTTTTTCTTCAGGTGTATCTTAAATCCACCCTCCAGCGGCACTTCAAAAGCATAAAGCTTGTATTTTTTGACACCCGAATAGCTTGGGTCATTCTGTCCCTCTGTACCCAGTGGCTGCAGATAGTACCACTGCCCTTTATATTGAGTCTCCGGATTGAAAAAAAACATACCAAAACCTACAGCGATATAGGGCGTGAAGCCGTTATGCTTGGGGTTGTTTTTATTCCATTTGAAAAAATTAAACTCAAATGTACCGCATACATCTGCCACAGATGACCTGAAAGACAGATTTCGCTGACGCTGCCACTCGTTTGGCGACCCTGCATCGCTGCCTGCCACCTCGCCATAGCTCACCATGCCTTTGGCAGCAAACCTTTTGTTTATATTATATCTGTAGAATACACCGCCAGCCGGCAGCGCCTGATCCCACCGGAATGTCGTGTTGAGGCTGCCGAAATAATTGGCAACGCCCAGCCAGCCCCCCACCTCATGCTCCTGAGCATGTGCGGCAAAACCTGTCAGCATAAGACAGAAGAAGAAATAATATATCCTGGACTTTTTCAACGAGGGGCGAAAATAAACAAAGCACCCATAATAGACTAACTTTTCACAAAAACGAGGAAATGAAGGGTTTATTGCCCGAACATAGAAGCTTGCTTAAAACATCTTTTGCTAAACACAATTATTATTATCTTTATAACCCTTATCAAAAAATTCATATAAATGGACGCTACTGCCACACAGATCGTGACGAAGACCATACCGATCAGCCCCAATACAAAACTGGAAGAGATCATCAGGATCTTCAATCTCCAGCAACGAAACAGGCAAAAGGCCAAAAATGCCACTGCTTCGGAGCGCAAGGCTAAACTCAATAAGCTGAAGGATGTGATATTTGAATATCGCTCCCGAATAGAGGACGCGCTATATAAGGACCTGCGCAAGGCACCCGTAGAGAGTGACTATGCCGAGATATATACCGTACTCACAGAGATCAGATTTGCCGTATCTCATCTCAATGAGTGGATGGCCGAAGTAGAGGTAGAGACGCCGCTATCTATGTTCGGATCTAGTTCGAAGATCATCTATGAACCCAAAGGCACCTGCCTGATCCTCTCTCCGTGGAACTATCCCTTCCAGCTGCCGCTTGTGACCCTGGCATCTGCCCTGGCAGCCGGCAATACAGCCATTATCAAACCATCGGAATATACTCCGCATACATCTGCCATACTGAAAGAAGTGGTCAGCAAGGCCTTTAACGAAGCTGATGTAGCGGTGATAGAAGGCGACTCGTCGGTTTCGACAGAGCTGCTGAAACTGAAATGGGACCATATACATTTCACCGGTAGCCCTGCCGTGGGCAAGATAGTGATGAGAGCAGCCTCTGAGTACCTGACACCTGTCACACTCGAACTGGGTGGCAAATCGCCCGCCATCATAGACGAAACAGCCAATCTCTCCGCTACCGCAAAGAAACTGACATGGGGCAAATGGCTCAATGTGGGCCAGACCTGCATAGCACCCGACTATGTACTGATACACCAAAGCAAGAAAGATGAGTTCGTCACAAAGATGAAAGAGACCCTGCTGAAAAGTTTCGGTACCGACCCTCATGCCAGCCAGGATATGGCCAGGATCGTAAACAACAAAAACGTACTCCGTATCAAAGGCCTGCTGGATGATGCCGTCAAAAACGGCGCTAAGATAGAAGTGGGTGGTCAGGTAGTGGAAGATGATAACTATATAGCACCTACCATCCTCACTAACGTAGCCCTTGACTCCAGGGTCATGCAGGAAGAGATATTCGGTCCTGTGCTGCCGGTGGTGACATATAAAGACCTCGACGAGGCTATGGCTATAGTGAACAGCAAAGAAAAACCACTGTCGCTGTATATATTCTCATCCAGCAGCAAAAATCAAAATTTTGTGCTGAATAACTCATCGGCAGGTGGCACATGTATCAATGATAACGTGATCCACATCACCAATCCGTATTTGCCCTTCGGCGGTGTCAACAATTCAGGCATAGGCAAATCTACAGGCCACTTCGGATTCAAAGAATTCAGCAATGAACGCGCAGTACTCAAAGCCATGCATAGCGGTTCGGTTTCGACACCACTTTGGTTTCCATATGGCAAGTTAACTCAGACCATAACAGATTTTTTAATGAAGTATTTATAAGTTTGCAGAAAGTACACACCCAAAACCATCTCATGAGAAAAATATTTCTGACCGCATTTGTATCGCTATCTGTCTTAGCCTTTTTTCTGATCCACTCATGCAGCAAATCCATCGATGATGGTTCTACCCAACCCATCACGGTGATCAAACCGGACTCACTGATCGTGACATATGTCACCGCAGGCTCGGTACAGCCCATCAGCATACAGTTCGTGACCGACAGACCGATCATCTGGGCCAAGTGTATGTATGAGATAGACACCCCGGGTGCTGTGGTATCAAACTATACCTACCCCGATACATTGTTCTATAAGATACTTGATACCATACCAAGTCAGCTGAACAACAAATACACCTATACAGGCTCATACACCGTGCCTGACAGTGCGAGATCGCTTACCTCCATACGCTTCGATGTCAAGCTCAAAGCAGCTCTCAATCCAAGCAGCCCGGACACCGTATACTATGACAAGCAGTTTAAAATGGTAGTGCGTTAATACAACGACTGCTGTTGATTTGGTGATCTTGGACGCATTTTCAGTTTTATTGCTAATTATATTATTTGAAATATATACTCAAATAATGCAATTAAATATTTGTGACAAAAGACGACTTGTTAAATACAATTTTCGAAAATTTCATTCCTGCGTATAAGAATTGAATATTGCATTTGATTAGTATTATGATAGAATAATCTATAATAGTCTTTGAAATGTAAAAAATTAGTTAATTTGACATCATAAATTTACATTAGCATAAATTAAACAAATACCCCATGAAATTTTCAATTGATAAAAGAGACAGGTTCTGCGTGCTGAAAATAGATGAGGAGAAACTGCTCAGCAATTTTGCCCCGCAGCTCAAATCAGAACTCGTGATGCTGCATACTGAAGGGTTTAAAAATATCATCCTCGACTTAGGTCTTGTACAGTTTGTGGACTCGTCGGGTCTCAGTGCATTGCTGGTGGGAAACAGGCTCTCTAAAGAGGCCGGTGGTACTTTTGTACTCACCAATCTCAATACACACATTCAGAAACTGGTGAAGATATCTCAATTGGAATCGATCCTGAATATAGTACCATCGCTTTCAGAATCTGTAGATTTTGTAATGATGGAAGAGTTGGATCGCGATCTCAGAGGCTAATTTATCAAGATGCATTTTGAGGTCACCATCCTAGGCAGCAACGGTGCTATCCCGGCACATAACCGATACCCGACATCACAGTTTCTCAATTACAACGGACAAGGCTTTCTGCTCGACTGCGGCGAAGGCACTCAGCTTCAGATGTCCAAATACAATATCAAGAGAGGTAAACTGGACCATATTTTCATTACCCATATACACGGAGACCACTTCTTCGGGCTCATGGGCATCCTCACTTCTTTCAATCTTAATTATCGCGAGCATCCGCTTCACATATACGGATATGTGGGGATAGAAGAAATAGTGAGGACCTATTTCAAACATGCACAGACAGTGCTGCGCTATGAATTGATATTTCATACCGTGACAGATGATAGATCGCGATTAGTATTTGAAAACAGTGCGATCTCTGTAGAGTCAATCATACTTAAACACCGCATTCCTACCACCGGATTTTTATTTCGGGAAAAGTCAGGGCCAAGAAAGATCCTGCCTGAAAAACTGGATCAGTATCAGATACCTGTACAGGAAATTTCAAAAATAAAAATGGGTGCTGACTTTGTGACTGCCGATGGTATGAGCATTCCGAATTCAGAACTGACACACGACCCGTCACCCCCACGCAGTTATGCATTCTGTACCGATACTTCATATACCGAGACGATCTTAGATCAGATCAGAGGAGTGGATGTACTGTATCATGAGGCTACATTCCTGCATGAGCACAGAGAGCGGGCTGCAGAGACAGGCCACTCCACTACCAGAGAGGCAGCTACAATAGCGCTGAAGGCAAATGTCGGCAAATTAATAGTAGGGCACTTCTCTGCTCGATATGAGGACCTGAGCGAGCTACTGTCTGAATGCAAAGACGTTTTTCCTGATACGGAACTAGCTATAGAGGGACATCTTTTCAGTATATAAAATAGACTTTAGACTAATCAATTGCATCACGCTCTTGATAGTTCGCGTGGCTCATCCAGCTGATGTTTTCTATTCACTGTAGCATTTTCAAAATTCCATTCCACTCTTTTCTCAAAAGCATATTTGCGCATGTTGCAGCCAGACAGTTGACAGAGTTTGCAGCAGACCGGCAGACATGGATCAGGATGTATGAATACCTCTACAGGATATTGACTGTGTTCGTTTATAAGCTGTGCTATACTTTCTATCTCGCTGTGAGATTGCTCCAGCGTAAAGTACCAAGGCAGCGTGACATGGCAGTCTACATGCAGGGTGCTGCCGTATTGTATCACTCTCATATTGTGAACGTCTACCCAGGGCGCACGCCGATTCGTATTTAGATGGCCTATGATCGATGAAATGATAGCCGTATCCGTTTCATCCATGATACCGCTCAGCGATTTGCGCATCAGCCTGAATCCTGTATATGAAATAAATATCCCGGCCATAATGGCAAAGATATTATCTAGCTCTTTGCGGCCTGTGAGCCATATGAAGATCACACCGAGCAAAATAGCAAGAGAAATATATCCATCTGCTTTCAGATGCTTACCATCTGCATCGAGTATGCGCGAATGGTATTGCTCCGCTTTATTCTCAAGATAAAAACCTAAAAGATAGTTGGCACTGCCGCTTATGATGATCAGTATGACCCCAAACTCCAGATGATGTATCTCCTCTGGATGAAAGAAGCTCAAAAATGACTTCCAAATGATGAGTAGTGAAGCCAGCACGATGAGCACCCCTTCGAAACCGGTAGCGATGAATTCTATTTTGCCGTGGCCATATGGGTGATCTACATCTTTGGGCTTGGAAGACAGGATGAGACTATATAGGGCGAAAGTACCTGCCACTATATTGACTATACCTTCGAGTGCATCCGTCAGTATAGTATTGGAATGTGTGAAATAATACGCCGTGAATTTCACGAGCATTATGATCAAACCCAACCCCACAGCGACCTGCTGTATCCTTAATATCTTTGACTCTCTGGTTTCTGACATGAAGCTGTAAAAGTAGGAAAAGATTTCAGGGCTGGGATGATGCAAAAATAAAAGAGCCGCGATCTCTCGCAGCTCTGTATTCTCTATTGTGTCTTATCTCAAGTCTAGTATGCCCTTGCGAATATCACCCGTTCCTTAGATGGTGCACCACTGAATACACATTTGCCGTCTTCCTGCGGATTATTGATCGGTATGCAGCGAATAGTGGCCTTAGTCAGTTCCTTGATCTTATCTTCCGTTTCGCTGCTGCCATCCCAGTGAGCAGATATAAAGCCGGGCTCCTCTATCAGTTTCAGAAACTCATCCCATGTATCAGTCTTGCGGATGTGGCTATCGCGAAATGCCAGCGCCTTGTTGTACATATTCTGCTGTATCTCGTCGAGCAATGCAGAGATATGATCTGCTATACCTTCGAAAGGCACAGTGCCTTTAGTCTTAGTATCTCTGCGGGCCACTTCTACCGTACCCGCTTCATAGTCGCGCATACCCATAGCCAGACGCACCGGTACACCGCGCAATTCATATTCCGCAAATTTGAATCCCGGGCGCTTGGTATCATCATCATCCAGTTTCGCTACTATACCTCTTGCTTTGAGTTCATTCACGAGAGGGATGAGTCTTTCTCTTAGTTTATTGAGGTCCTCTTCGCCTTTGTGAATTGGCACGATAGCCACATGCAGAGGTGCAAGTTTAGGAGGCAATACGAGTCCGTCATCATCGCTGTGGGCCATGATGAGCGCGCCGACCAGACGTGTAGAGACACCCCATGAGGTAGCCCAGACATGCTCCTGCTTTCCTTCTTTACTCAGAAACTGCACATCAAATGCTTTAGCGAAATTTTGCCCCAAAAAGTGAGACGTACCTGCCTGAAGTGCCTGTCCGTCCTGCATCATCGCCTCTATACAATAAGTGTCTACCGCTCCGGCGAAACGCTCATTGGCTGTCTTCTTGCCACGTATGACCGGCAGAGCGAGATACTCCTCGGCAAATTGTGCATACACATCGAGCATTTTTTCTGTCTCTTCTATCGCCTCCTGTGCAGTGGCATGAGCGGTGTGCCCTTCCTGCCAGAGAAACTCTGCTGTGCGCAGGAACAGACGTGTTCTCATTTCCCATCTCACCACATTCGCCCATTGATTGATGAGCAGTGGCAGATCGCGATATGACTGTATCCAGTTTTTGTATTGATTCCAGATGATGGTCTCTGAAGTAGGGCGCACGATCAGTTCTTCTTCGAGTTTCGCCTCCGGATCCACTATCACGCCCTTGCCATTCGGATCATTGATCAGACGGTAGTGTGTCACTACGGCGCATTCTTTGGCGAAACCCTCAATATGCGAAGCTTCTTTGCTCAAAAAACTCTTGGGAATGAATAATGGAAAGTATGCATTGACATGCCCTGTTTCTTTAAATCTTTTATCTAATGCAGCCTGCATTTTTTCCCAGATACCGAAGCCATAAGGCTTGATGACCATACATCCGCGCACCGGCGAATAGTCTGCCAGTCCTGCTTTCAGCACCAGGTCATTGTACCATTGGGAATAATCTGCTTCTCTGCTAGTGATCTCTTTAGCCATACTGATTTTAAATTTTATTAACGATATTGTAAAAGGTTGGCTTTCATTTTATTGAAAAACAAATTCCAACCGGGTTTGGTCATTTTTGAATTGCAAAATAAGGGAGATAAATGTCATTCCAAGCCGTACTATGCAGGTTTCTCAATTCTTAACAAAATGCTGAAACCCTTATGCCATAAGCCGAAATGACACACGAGGTCGCGGCAATAGCCTCAAAAAGGTTAATAAACAGGCCGGTAAAGCGATATGGTATAGCATTTGCTTTGTTAAATATTAAGGCTAATGTAGGAATTTATCGTAGATTAAACTTAAGTAAACTAACTTTGTCCAACAACTAAAAACGAGAATCATGTCAAGCATAAAAGTTTTTGTATCGACCTTGTTACTTGGTTTCTTTTCGCTGGGTACGGCTGTAGCCCAGAGTGATGATGTGTATTATGACCCGAGGACTGACAAGGGTGCCAATAATTCCACAGATTATCAGAGTCAATATAACAATACCAAAGGCGACAATACCGGAACAAACAATAATTCGCAGCAAAATTATAACAACAATTCAGGCCAGAATAATAACGGTTCGTACAACAGTAACAGCTATTCTTCTAATGACGACTATTGGTATGATGATGATTATAACTACACTACCCGTCTGAGGAGATACTACAGCCCCTATGCCACCAGTTATTATGATGACTGGTACACACCTAGCTATTATTGGGGTACACCTATCATGTCATTCGGATACACACCCTGGTACTCTCACAGATATTGGTACAATCCATTCTACTATGATCCGTTCTATTCCGGTTTCGGATATGGATATGGCTGTGGTTTCGGCTACGGTTACGGATGTGGCTTTGGATACGGAATGGGCTATGGTTTCGGCTACGGATATGGTTACGGCTATGGAGCCTACAGAGGTGGATATTATGATCATGGCTACAGAAACTGGAGTGCAAGCAACGGTTTCATAGGTCCGCGTCATAAAGATCTGAGTACCGGACCAGGTTTCCATAGTGGAAATGCACCGTATTCAGGAAACATCAGTCACAATAATGCGGTAAGAAGCAGTAACAATCAGGACAGGCCATATCAGGCTCCTCAAAATCAGCAGCGCACAAACCAAAACAGCAATTCGAGAGGTCAGCAATATAATAATCAGTCGCAACACTACAATCAGTCGCAGCACTACAACAACCAGTCTCAGCAACACTATAATCAGTCTCAGCAGCAGCATTATAGCCAACCACAACAACGCGAGTCAGCGCCATCGAGAAATTATTCGTCTCCTTCCAGAAGTTATTCCTCTCCATCGAGACAGTCATACAGTGGTGGTCACAGCAGCGGTGGATATAGTGGCGGCAGCCATAGCAGTGGCGGAGGAGGAGGTCACAGTGGTGGTGGCGGACACGGCGGAAGACGATAAAAATATCGTAGCCTATCGAACAATATTTAGTTAGAAATTAATGCGGGATCAGATATCATAGTGAATGATTTGATTCCGCATTTTTTATGGATAAAAGAAGAGGTTTGCCCTCCGATATTATTAATTATTAAAATCGATCGAAATGAAAAAGCTATTGATCTTGGCCAGTCTGGTGCCCTCAGTGATTTCGCTATTCGCACAGGATTATGAATCAGATGCCGGCCATTTGATGCGTACCGATCTGACGGGTACAGCACGTTCGCAGGGTGCCGGAGGGGCATTCAGTACGGTGGGCGCAGATATGTCGTCTATGAGCTCAAACCCGGCCGGTATAGCACTATACCGCACACATGAATTTGCTATCAGCGGTGGCGGGATCTGGGGCGGTACGAACAGTACTTATCTGGGTCAGTCTTCCAGCGCTACATTCTCAAAAGGTACCTTGTCTCAGGCAGGTTTTATTTTCGCTACGCGAAAGCTGTCCAATTATGATAACCTAAGCTATAACCGGGGCGGCTCTAAGTTAGACAGGGTGGTATTTGGGATCGGCTATCAGAAGCTGGTCGATTTCAACAGGACAGATTATTTCTATGGCACCAATACAAAGAACTCATATGCCGGTGCTATGGCAAACGCTCTGAATGCTCTTCCTACTGCATCTATTGACCCTAGCAATTTTTCTATCCCTACAGTGAACGGTTATTATTCCGGAATACTGAATCCCGATACTACAGGTTTTCTGACTCCCAGGATCGGCCTTCCGATCAGTCAGATCGGCCAGATCACTACTCAGGGTACCCTCAGCGAGCTCAACTTTACGATGGGTTTCAATGTCGCCAACACAGTATATATCGGTGCTGGTATCGGTGTACCCTATTTGAACTATCATCGCTATGCGTCTTTCTCAGAATCTAATGCCGCGGGCGATTCTTCCTATCAGAGCCTGTATAACTATTCTCTCTCCGGATGGGGTGTCAATGGCAAACTCGGTATCATAATCAAACCCGTACAATGGCTGCGCTTTGGTGCTGCTGTTCAGTCGCCCACGCTATATCGTCTGAATGAATCTGACTGGGGTGGCACAACGAGCCAGCTGGGCGATAGTGCATATGGCTCTAAGAATAATCTGAATTACCAATTCACTTATACCAATCCACTGAAGGGTACCTTCGGGGCCAGCTTCTATCTCAAGCAGTGGGGTTTTGTGTCAGTAGACTATGAAATAGACGACTATTCACATACACATTATACATTCGATGGCAATGACAGACAGACATCGGATGGTATCAATGCCAATATCAGCCATACCTATAAACTGGCATCTACTGTCAGGGCAGGTGCAGAATTCGCCTATAAATCGCTTCGTCTGAGAGCAGGATTCGCATGGAGCGAGTCTCCGTTCAAAGATGGCCTGAACCCAAGCGGATACAGCGGTGCCAGATTCAACTACACAGCCGGGATAGGCTACAGAGGGCGCAGATTCTTTGCAGATATCGCTTATGTACGCTCCGAATACAAAGACTACTATGCACCCTATTCTTATCAGAACGGTGCCACAACAGAGAGTCCCGGTGTGTACAATAGTTTTTCATCTAACACGATCATTGCCACTATTGGCTTTAAATTTGGTGTAGGTAGAAATTAAACCGGCAGGTCTTTTAAAGACTTGTCAATTGAATTATCTCGCAGAAAAATATATTTTTGAGAAACAATCAATTGACTCTCATGAGAAATAATGGACTGAAACAGGTTTTGCTGACACTGCTCATCATATGCTGTATAAGCATACCTTACGCCAAAGCAGTAGAGCTCCGCATACCGGCTAAACCTGACAGTTTCATTTGCGATCATGCCAAGATCATGAGAGCCACCGAACTCGGTCTCGCGCACTATAGTGCATACCAACTTTATACATATCATCATCTCCCGGCCTATTTTGTCACTGTGCCCGGAGACTATGTGCCCTATATCGATACTTTCGTAAACCTGCTATGCAGCAAATGGAGAATATGCGGTGATGATAGCAGTGTGCTGCTGATAATGACCAGCTCGAAACATCATGAACTATATATGGTGGTCGGCAATAAGATGCATGAGACCCTCAATGATACTATGACGGCGTTTCTTACAGAGGAGTATCTGCCACGACAGATGCAAATACATAATGACGGTAGCGGCGATGCCTCGTCTTATGCCCAGGATGCTTATCATACAGTACTGACATACAGAATGAATAGCCTCGAATTATGGCCTACGGAATATGAAAATTTTCGTGATCACTACAAAAATACAGCCAATGGGCAGTCACACAGTTTGGACATAGGAGAGATCGATGGTGGTTTGATCGTTGCTTTCATTTTCATGAGTCTGTACATTGCTTTGGCTTTGTTCCTCACGATTTATAAAACTGATCGATCAGCAATTATAACTTCAAAATTCATCTATTTCATTTTCCTGCTCGGATTCATTCCTATTGCTTTTTTTTATTCCTTATTCACCAGAAAGGTTATCACGGATCCATTGGCCAGAAAGACGCCCCCTGCGCCTCAGCACAGCTCTTCATATGCCCAAAGCCTGCATAACCACAATCATACAGCCAATAATCATACATCAAAAAAACAGGATCATCACCACACACATGGAGTATCAGTTCCCCCTCCCCTGCCAGGAGATGATGGCGGTGACGATGGAGATGATGACGATGGCAGCGACGATGATGATAGCGATACGGGCTCAGACGATTCTAGTTCTTCTACAGATTACTCATCCGGCTCCAGCGATTATTCGTCTGATAGCAGCAGTTCAGATTATTCATCATCAGATAGCAGCTCCGATTACTCATCAGACAGTTCAGATGATAGTTGATCTATTTCCTGTTTTAGGTAAATAATTTTGTTGAAGTGAGTCAGTTATCTAAGTTTCAGCAGAAAATATCCCTGATCCCCATTTTTACAATTTCTTGACAAAACCTTTTGTGGAATCTCGCCTATATCTGCACCTAATTATCTGACAGGCAATAAAAACATTGTTCTGTCGTAATATTTAGATCAACCAAAACCTCTCTTATGAAAAAATATACCCGCCATTTAAGCATAAGCTTATTGCTCATCGCCTTTGTAAGTATATTGATCAGTGCTTCTTTCAAACGTTATAGCCCTGCTCCCGCAGGCCATCTGCTCATAGCAGACATGGCCCCCGCACTGTTGGTCAAGCTGCTGCCGGGAGATACAAACTCCGTACCACTGGGCATCAATGATGCGGAAATAGACATCCAGGTGACTGGCAATATAGCCGTCACCACCATGACCCTCAATTTTTATAATGATCAAAAGACCAATCTCGAAGGGCAGTTTATATTTCCGCTGGCTGAGGGGCAGACCATACATTATTTTGCGATGGATGTGAATGGTGTGATGCAGGAAGGAGCAGTGGTGGAGAAGCAGAAAGGCCGTGAAGTGTTTGAAGAGGTCGAGCGCAGACGAGTGGACCCGGGCCTGCTCGAATGGAGCAAAGGCAATAACTTCAGCGCAAGGGTATTTCCCATACCATCCAAGGGATACAAAAAGATAATCGTAGCCTTTGAGCAGGAGCTACAAGCCAATGGCAATAGCCTCGTTTATAATCTGCCGCTGGGATTTAAAGCACGCGTCAAACACTTCGGTATCAAAGCAACCGTAAGCGGCGATGCTGCACAGCCACTGCCTATGGATGATAATGCATATATGCTTTCTTTTCGCAAACCCATCACAGACTGGCAGACTGCAGTAGAGTATAAGAACATCATTCCAGATCATGCCATACAGTTTCAGATACCGGTGGATAGCAAGGCGACGCCGGTGTATATAGAGAAAGTAGCAGGTACAGCAGATAGCTATTATTTCTATGCTTTGGTACATGCAGATGCCAAAAGCACAGCCAAATCTGATCCGAAAAAACTTGGCATTATCTGGGATGTGTCGGGCTCTGCAGAGGCGCGCGACAGAGATAAGGAACTGGGTATTATCAAACAATATTTATCAAAGATCAAAAATGTGCAGGTAGAGGTACAGGCATTTAGCGTGATGATAAATGGCAAAAGAGAATTCAATATCTCAGGTGGCAATTCCGCCGAGCTGATCGATTATTTAAAAAGCTTCGAACCCGATGGCGGCACTCAGCTCGGATGTGTGGACATGGGTACCTCTGATCGTGAGGAGATATTATTTTTCAGCGATGGTATACACAACTTCGGTGAGAGGAATATCAAACTTCCTAAATGCCCCGTCTATACTTTCGGCACCGGTAATGGTGGCGATTATTCTATGCTGCAATACATCAGCCGCAGTACTAACGGCAGATATATCAATGCTTCTGCGCTCCGTACAGAAGAGATATTGCCTCAACTGACCCAGACAGGATTTAATTTTATCTCCGCTACTTCTCAGGGCCGGATATCTCAGGTTTATCCATCCTTTGCCACACCATGCAATGGTTATTTTGGTATAGCAGGAATGATAGACGGCAAGAGCGGCAGCCTTAAACTCAATTTTGGCACAGGCAATACAATATCACAAAGTATCGATGTCAAAATAGACGGTGCCAAAAGCACAGAGAAAACGATAGGCAGGATATGGGCTCAGAAAAAAATCAACGAATTGGAAATGCAGTCTGAACAAAACAAAGAGCAGATCACAGCGCTGGGCCGGCAGTTTTCAGTTATCACCGAATATACCTCTCTCATCGTACTCGAAGGTCTGGATGACTATGTCCAATACGGCATCACTCCGCCTGATGAAAAAACCAAAAAAGAATATGATGAGAAGATAAAACAAAGCAGTGCGACTGCCATCAAAACCACCAAAGATCATGCAGACAAAGTAGCTGATGACTTTAAGAAAGTGGCAACATGGTGGGATACAGATTACAAGCCAGTGTATGAAAAAGCACAAAACCCAGATTCTATCAGCATCCGTGGAGAGGTTGTGATAGTGGCACCCAGACAGGAGCGAGCTATGCGTTCAGAATCGGTGTCAATGGAGGTGGTCAGATCTGAAGAGATCAGATCCTATGATTTGGTGAGATCAAGCTCATATAAGACTGAGAAAAAAAAGGCTAAAGGAAAGACTACAATGTCTAGTCCTAATTTCGGTGGTAGCGGTAATGCAAACGGTGATGCAACCACTGGTACTTATTACTTGACTGTCGGCACCAAAC
>CAIXBT010000146.1 GCA_903917755.1 uncultured Bacteroidota bacterium | reverse complement strand
ATTAAGGATATTAGTAATTCAAGTATTCTCGGTGGAACTCTTTTAGTTCTGATGTCTTGGATAGCCGAATCTTTGAACATTTATTTACTTGAAGCTACATTTCAAAACAGTTTAGAAACTTTAATTGCTGGATCCATTAAATCGAAAAAGATTGAACCTTTATTCAAGAGCAATTTTCCAACTTTGGTGTTCCGCGCTAATTCTATTGAACCCAAAGATGTGAATCTCATTTTGACTGCCGGGCCCTCAATCACACCGGTAGAAAGGAATTATTCTGGTAAAGCAGCAGCATTTGGCTGGAATGCCCATCATTCTGACTTTATTGAAGAATTCGAAGAGCAATTTGCAGATTATGTGGGAGCTAAATTTGCTATTGCAACTTCATCATGCACCGGTGCTTTACATTTAAGTCTATTGGCTTTAGGAATCGGTCCTGGTGATGAAGTAATTGTCCCGAACATAACCTGGGTCGCGACCGCTTCTGCAGTTACATACGTTGGTGCGATACCCGTATTTGCAGATGTTGATTCTGAAACATGGACGATTGAGTTGAATTCTTTAAAAAGACTTGTTAGCTCCAAGACAAAAGCTATAATTCCAGTTCATCTGTATGGATTTGCAGCCGATATGGTAGCCATAATGGATTTTGCTCGAGAGCATCATCTGTTTGTAATTGAGGATGCGGCACCGGCAATTGGAACTTTGATTAATGGACGCGCGGCAGGGACCTTCGGAGATCTTGGTTGCTACAGTTTTCAAGGTGCGAAAATGTTAGTTACTGGCGAAGGAGGAATGGTTGTTACTGACTCGAGGGATGTTTTCGACAAAGTAAAGAAATTACAGGAGCATGGCAGAGTACCTGGAAGCTTTTGGATTGATCAAGTCGGGCACAAGTATAAAATTTCAAATATTGCTGCATCAATAGGACTCGCACAGTTAACTAGTGTAGAGCGACAAATTTTCCGTAAGAGGGAAATAAATCGCGAGTATAGAGAGTTGCTTTCCCAAGATTCCCGAGTAGAGTTCCAAATGGAAATTCCAAATAGTAGATCTATTTGTTGGATGACAAGTATTAAATTAAATGAGATAGATCGAGATGACTTGTTTCAATTTTTAAAGAGCCAGGGCATTGACACTCGGCCAACATTTCCAAGAATCTCGAGTTACCCAATTTGGGGGAAATCTTCGAAGCATGAGTATACTAAAGCGGATTCCATTTCTAAATATGGGATAAATTTGCCAAGTGGTGTTAATTTATCCAGTAAAAAAATATCACACGTGGCTAATTCAATCTTAGAGTATCTCGCCGATAAATGACTAAACGTGTAGTTTTACTTCTAAATCACAAACCTGGAATTGAAGTGTGCAGAATTCTCATCGCATCCGAATTCACAGAGATCGTGTCAATCTTTGTCACTGGTGATGATTCAAATTATGAGTCAGAAGTCAGGTCCATTCTAGGGAATGAAGACATTCCGATATATCGGGGTAAGGACATTTGGGACCCTGCAACAATTATTGAAATACTAAAGCCACTAAAAATCGATTTTTTGATATCCGTTTATTGGCCTTGGTTGTTAAAGGATTTCACCTTAGATTTGTTCAAGGATTCAATAAATTTTCATCCCGCACTCT
>CAIXBT010000145.1 GCA_903917755.1 uncultured Bacteroidota bacterium | reverse complement strand
CGGTCCAGTCGAAATTCAGCTCCCAGCAATGCAGGTTCCTGACCACCTTAAAGTGTGTGAGCGTAGGTTGTTTCTGCGCAAAATCAAAGCCTGAATTAAAAGCGATCTTCCATTTGGGTGTCAGGTTAAAATCGCCGTTGATCGTTATATATTGATTGAATGTGATTGAATCCCTTTTGGTGAATTGTTGAAACTGATTGTTGAGTTGTAGACTATAGGCTGCGCTCAGGTTCCAAGGAATATCGAAATCATAGTAATCGTCGGGATTGTATGACACATAGTCTGCCAGCATTCGTAATGTTTTATTGGCTGCCGGGGCAGCGACGGGCTTGGGTTTGCCATGGAATGTGGCATTAAGGCTCACATTGGCAGATGTGAAGCGTAGGAGTTCATGATTGGTTTGCCAGTAGAAGGAATTATATCTACCATATATACCGGTAGCATAAGGATCAAGAAGCACCCCGAAACTTGAAGACAGATTGTCTAGTAGTTTCATCGAGCCATTTATGTTAAACACCTGAAGGCGCAACGAATCTGCCGCAAAGTTATAGCCGCCACTGATATTGACCCTTAGTAGTCCTTCTATCTTTTTCTCATGATTGATAGTATCTTTTTTAGCGAATGTCTTGAGGTCAAAAGTATTGTTCAGGGCCCAGTTCACCGCCGCGTATTTGCCTGTCGGCGGTATGCCGTAGCCCAATCCGTTGACAACGTCGAAGTGACTGTATTGTGATGTGTTCTGATCAAAAAGGTTCTTTCTGACTTTGGCATAATAGCCCCAGAAATTGGTGCCGAAATCCGGGTGATAGTTGGCACTGACCTGTGGTGTGAATATGTGGCGTAGTGCTTTGATGTATTTGTTCTTGAATTTTAATATCCCCGTGACCTTAGTACTTATTGAAAGATTCACAGAAAAGTCGCGGGCTGCTTTGAATCCAAAGTTGGTATCTGATTTCAGATAACTCGCCATGCCCGGATTCACTATGGTATATCCGCCCGGCAGGGTGACCACCTGATCCTGATTTATCCATGATTCATTGACTGTCTGAAAGTACCAGCGCTCGTTATAAGCCATATTGGGATTGATGTTGAAATACTTTAGAATGGTAAATGGCGCATCTATATTGATAGTATGTGCTGCACCGTACAATAATCTTTTATAAAAATCAGGTTTGAGCAGAAGACTGTCAATGGTATTGATAGTAGCCTGTGCCCTGAAACCATAAGAGATTCCAATGTTCTCATACCATTTAGGTTTCGACAAGCTGATCTTTGATTTGAAAGGGGTGACTCGGTTTACGTTGATTGCCAGTTGAGGAAAGGTAATAGCGATCTGTCTGTTTTGGAGGTTTTGTGAATGATTGGCCGAAATGGTTAGTGATAGAAAAGGTACAGCTGTGAATGATTTTGAGTAATTGATATTTGAATTGAGAGCAGTAGAGAAAAGCGTATTGCCATCTGTCACCCTATTGGCATTGTTGAAATTTGCAGTTGAAACATTGACGGAAGCATTGAATGTATTGGTTGGTGCAGCTTTGGGGTCCAGTTGAAACGACCACTTGGCCTGAAAATCATTAGTGGCTGACACACCAGGCAGATCTGGGTCAGAGGGACGTGTGCGCACGAAGGCAAAGGCCAGATTGCCACTGTATTTATAATTGACTCTATAGTTGATAGAAGGTTTTATATCAAAAGATCCATTTGTGTAGACGGTGCCTGTCAGCTTAGCACCAAAATAGTCATTGGCTGCCCAATAGTAGCCACCATCCCTGAGGAAAAATCCATTTGCAGCATCACTGCCGTATTTGGGAAGTATGATCCCTGACCTTCTGCCTTGTTTGATAGGGAATATAGCGAATGGGATATAGAGAGGTGTAGGAATATCTGCTATCCATAGGTTTGCGGGGCCTGTCACGATCACCTTGCCGGGTATCAGTTTGATCTTTTTGGCCCGGAAATAAAAATGCGGATGGTCAAGATTGCAGGTGGTGTATTTGGATTTATAACCCCACCATGCATTTTCATCGGTGCGTTTCACTGCCTCGCTATGCAGATATGCATCACCTTCGCTGGTACTTACTTCAAATACTTTGCCTCTTGAATTTTTAAAGTTGTACATCATCTTGCCGGCTCTATATTCTTTGCCGTCATCTTTGAATAGGGGTTTACCGGATATATTCCCGGCAGAGTCTTTAGCTCCTTCGGCGGTCATCAGCATGGTGGTCCAGTCAAACTCTACTTTGTCTGCATTGAGTTGTATCTTCTGATAGTGAGTCTCTGCGCCGTTATAGAGATACATTTTCTTGGCAATGATATCATAGACTATGGAGTCTTTAGCCTTATAGCTGATTTTATCTTTTATATCGCTGTCAGCATCTTTATCTTTGAGAGAAACAGAGTCAACATGTTTGATAGTACTGATCCTGACGAGACTTGAGTCTCCGTTCTTACCTTTTATGGTGTCAATCTTTGTGATTAGTGTGTCTGAAACCCCGATTGCATTAGAATCGATGCCTGTTAAAGATGTTTTGGTGTGTGTTGAATCTTTTTGAGAAAAAGTTAAATTGCTATAAAACAGGAAAATAGCACAAAAAATCAGACACTTTTGTATTGTCTGACAGCCCTTAGTAGCATATATGTGAGTAGGTTTAAAAATATTTTAGCCTATTTTGCGCAATTATTCAATGTGTCCAAAAATAAAAAATCATAACGTGAACCGATTAGTTTCCTTGTTGGTATTCATCAGTTTAACGTCTTTTACATATACCTTCGCCGGCGGTACAGGTCAGGGTGCGACTGTGCACACTCTTGTCATTGATCCCGGTCATGGTGGTATGGATCCCGGTGCTATTGGCCCCGGTGGTCACCATGAGGCGGATCTTGCTTTAGCTGTATCACTCAAGTTTGGTGAAATGGTCAAACAAGCTTTTCCTAATGTCAAGATCATTTATACCCGTACTACAGACAAGTTCGTTTCACTGGCTGATCGCGCCGACATGGCAAATAAAGCAAAAGCTGACCTATTTATATGTATTCACTTAAATTCTGCTACAAATCATGATGCATATGGCACGAGTACTTATGTTTTAGGACTACATCGTACAGATGATAACCTCGAAATAGCAAAAAGAGAAAATGCGGTAATAGAACTCGAAGGCGATAAGGACAAAAATTATGAATTCGATCCAAACTCTCCAGAGGGGCATATCATAATGAGCATGAAGCAAAATGCATTTCTGGATCAGAGTATTCTGATAGCATCGAAGATAGAAGATGAGTTGGCTGTATTATCCAAAAGGAAAAGTCGCGGTGTGAAGCAGGCCGGTTTCTGGGTGCTTTATAAAACGGCTATGCCATCACTGCTCGCAGAGATAGGGTTTATTTCAAACCCATCTGAAGAGCAATATCTATCTACAGATCTGGGCCAGAATAATATAGCCACATCTATTTTCAAAGCATTCCGTGGGTATAAATATGAGATAGAAGGTATCAAAGATACTGATGTACTGGCCAATCAACCCACCCCTGAAAAAAAAACAGAACAAGCACCGGTCACACAAGCGGTAGTACAAAATCCCAATCCGTCAAACACAAGCAACCAGTCAAAAGCACCGGAACCCGTAAAACCAGCACTAGCAGAAGTTCAAAAAACGGGAACACCCAATCCCGTTAAAGACGTTCAGGAGACAAAGGTTGATTCCGTCAAAACAAATCCTGTTGAGTTTAAACCAATCAATCAGGTGGCCACTGCTATCTCTGATACTCAACCTGCAGTTCAGCATGTTAACGTGGCGATAACTCAGGAATCAACTCAGCCCAAAACAGAAAAGAAACCTGTGGCTCTCAGAGATGCAAATGCACCTGTCAAGAAGGCCGAACCTGTCACAGAAAAACATCAGGAACCAGCCGTAAAAGAAACAGTAGCGAAAGTTGATACGGTGAAAGAACAACCTTCAGAAAAACCGGCACCTAAACCTGTGGAAGTGCCCAAAGCAGCTACAGTTCAAAAAGAAAATCCGCCTAGCGGTTCTGCAAAGGAATCCGTTTATTTCACGGTTCAACTATTAGCTGCAAAGCACAAACCGGGTAACTATGATGACCTGGTTAATATATTTGGGCTGATAGACAGAGAAGAAATAGCCGATGGTGTGGTCCGCTATATGGCAGGTGAGTTTGCTACATTTGGTGAAGCAAAAAAAGCACTGGAATTGGCTAATGAGAAGGGGATCAAAGATGCATTCATAGTCGGTTACCTCAATAAGAGGCGTCTGGATGGCAGGGGTACCTATCTGCTGGGTCAAAAATATCCTTAAAACATTCACATGCGTGCGCTCGGTATTCTTGATAAAATGTCCACTATATATGGAGATCCGGTTCAGTATTCATTGAAACTGGGAGATGATGTAGTGAGTATGAATGATCTGCTCGGGAAGAATATATCACTTCGTTTTACTGGTAATATTTATTGTGGTGTATGCGGCAAGAAGACACGCAAGTCCTTTGGCGAGGGACTTTGTTATAATTGCTTTGCGAACTCTCCCGAAAATGCTGAATGCATCCTTCGACCTGAGTTGTGCCTCGCCCACGAGCATAAGGGGCGTGATGTGGAATGGGAGATCAAACATCATCTTCAGCCGCACTATGTATATCTGGCACTAGTCAACGAAACAAAAGTAGGAGTGACCCGCGGCACACAGATACCTACCAGATGGATAGATCAGGGAGCCAACCAGGCCATCATTCTCGCTGAGACTCCATACAGGCAGCTGGCAGGGCAGATAGAAGTAAGTCTCAAGGAATATCTCACAGACAAAACTCATTGGAGCAAGATGCTTCGAAATGATTATAATACTGAGATAGATCTGGTGGAAGTAAAAGACCGTATCGAATCAATGCTGCCCGAAGAACTGCAGCAATATATATCACCCAATGATGAAATAGTGGAGATGCACTATCCCGTGATCGAATATCCTAAAAAGGTCACCAGTCTGGGGCTCGATACTCAAAAGGAAATAAACTCAAAACTGATCGGTATACGTGCCCAATATCTGATATTGGAGGGGGGAAATGTGATCAATATCCGCAAGCACAGCGGTTATGAAGTGGAACTAATAGCAGAATAAAAAAGTGACATATTTCTGCCCCTTTTTTGTCTTGATTAGTTGGCATTTATTTATTCAATACACTACCGAACACTTTCTTGATGAGTTCTGAGGCTTGTCCCAGAGGGTCTTTTCTGATCTTAGCTTCTTCTATAGCAATGGTATAAAATAGTCCGTCTATTGCTTTGCGGGTTACGAAGTCGGGAAGATCTGTATTGACACGCGATACGAAAGGTATACTGTTATATGCATTCATGACATCTGACCATGCTTCAGTAGTGTGAGTCTGGTCCAGTGCGGTCTTGATGCTTGGTTTGAAGGCAGCGATCAGTGCGTCAGTAGTGGTTTTCTTCAGAAATTGTGCGCAGGCATCCTGTTGTTTGCTTTGTACCAAACTCAAAGCATCATTAATGCTAAGATGGCTAATGGCATCAACGAATATCGACGTAGCCTTAGGTGCTGCCTGTTCAGCAGAGCGGTTCATCTGCATGACCACTTTATCTACCAGTGCACCCTGACCGATACCTCTGAGTCCGTCCTCTACAACTTGAGCTTCTTTGGGCATGAGTAATTTGATGGCAGCATTACCGAAATAACCATCTGTGGCAGAGACCTGAGTCACTCCTTTTTTTATTCCGTTGGTCAGGGCCTCTTTTATAGCGCTGGCAGCATCAGTTTGAGATATGCCACCTCCATTGCCGGATACGACATCTTTTGCTTTGTTAAGAATATTGCCGAACTGTGCATATCCGGAACTAATAAGGATGATCTGTACTGATGCGATCAAAAGGATTTTTTTCATCTGATAATTATTTTTTGTTTTTATGGTGGTGGTATTCCAATTTCCTTGCCAAGTTAAACTACATTAATGTTAATAAAAAACATTTTCGACGAATTGAGGTGCAGTCTGTATCGTAGCCGATTCTTTTGAGTGAATTATTTTTTGAGCAAAGTTCCGAACACCTTTTTGATGAGATCTGAAATCTGCCCTAACGGGTCTTTTCTGATCTTTGCTTCTTCCTGTGCTATAGTATAGAATAGACCGTCCACAGCTTTGCGTGTCACATAGTCAGGCAGATCGGTAGTGACCGGAGTTACAAATGGCACTTTATTGTATACCCCCATTACATCTGCCCATGCTTCTGTGGTGTGGGTCTGATCAAGAGCCGTTTTGATGCTTGGTTTAAAAGCGGCAACAAGAGCATTAGTAGTAGCTGTTTTGAGAAATTGAGTGCAGGCATCCTGCTGATTGCTCTGCACGAGACTTATTGCATCATTGATACTAATGTTTGTGATAGCATTGACGAATATGGATGTTGCTTTTGGGGCAGCCTGTTCGGCGGCCCTGTTCATTTGCATCACGGCTTTGTCTACCAGTACACCCTGTCCCAGATCTTTTAATACATTTTCTACGGTCTGTGCTTCAGATGGCAGTAGCACCTTGATTGCTGCATTAGCGAAATACCCGTCAGTAGCCGACACTTGTGTTACCCCCTTTGTGATACCATTAGTCAGTGCTTCCTTGATGGCAGCGGCTGCATCCGTTTGGCTGATTGGCACTGTGCCTGCATTGGCAGCGTCATTCAGGATGATTTTAGCATCATTTTCAGCGGTAGTCAATATCTGGCTCATTTGAGGACTGCATGAGGTCAGTAGAAGGATGTTTACAAAAATGATAACAATGATGGTCTTTTTCATTCAGTTGATTGGGTTTGATGATCAATAGTCTCTATTCAATTTTCATGTCGGCATTCTATTAATATAAAAACCCCGTTTGATAGCGGGGTCTTTATTAATATAATTAAGGATTCGAAATTATTCCACACCTAATGATTTCAGTGTTTCCATGTTCAGGTTACCTACGGGAAGGTTTTTGTCCTGCTGGTACTTGATAAGGGCAGCCTTTGTTTGCGCACCAAATACATCATCCAGTGCACCCGGGTCATAACCATTAGCTTTTAGTGCTTTTTGAATAGCAATGATCTTTGATGCTGTGAGTTTGTCTGCACAGAGTATCTCTTTCCATTCTGAGTATCCGCCCTTACGCACGAGTTCTTTATGTATCGCTTTCTTGTAGGTAGCCGGTATCTCCAGTTGTTCCTGACGGGCAGGTTGATCGACCACTTGCTTGGATACGATCTTGAATTCAGCTGGTACAGGTATATCTTGTCTGTATGCAGGGGTCTTGACTATCTTACGAGATACTTTTTTGTATACAGCGGGAACCTGCTGCAGGCATAGTACCTGGCAGTCAGCCGGATTTGCCGAGAGGCAACCTGCATCTGCCACACCTTTTACCCATTTCTGAGTGGCCGGTGATACCATGATGTCTTCTACTACTGTCTCATATACTGCTGCGACTTCTTCATAGCGCACAGAGGAAGGTTTGACTACCACTGTATCAAATACTGTTTTATAGGTAGCAGGTATAGTTTGTGTTTTGTATGAAAGCGGTTTATCGACTACCATTTCTTCTTTGAATTCAAAAAGATCTGCTACAAAACAACGTGCGTAGCATTTGCCCACTTCTGCATTGGGAGGCAGGTTATCATTTGCATCGCTCAGTTTTCCGATGTATGCCGGTGCAGGTGGAGGTGTTGTAGTTTTTGGGGTGTTTTTCGGAGTGTTATCTGTAGGTGGAGCCAAAGTTGTTTTAGCCGGTGGTGTAGGCGGAACTTGCTGTTTGATTTTGACCAGCGGGGTCTTTGGTGCTGTTACCACTTTGCTGGAATCTTTGCTGACGCTCACAGCTGGTGCTGTAGCTGCAGGAGTCGTAGCAGGGGGATTATCTTGTTTGTATTTATCAGCATTGGGATTCCCTGTTTCAATAAAGATCTGTGCATTGGACACAGTAGAAATCAATAGGGAAGCGGATAATAGAAGCGGAAAGAGTTTCATATCTTGAGATTAATTTAAACAGTCGTGAAAATACAGCTATTTTTAGTTTTCGCAAATTTCCTTTTTATTGCTTCCCTTTGCAATACATCTAACACTAATATTATCAATAATGAATGCTACTAAAGAAATAATTGAACAAGCCTGGGAGAACAGAGAGTTATTAAAAGAAGCAAAAACACAAGATGCGATAAGGTCTGTGATCGAACAACTTGATAAGGGAACGCTGCGTGTAGCAGAACCACGTGGTACTGAATGGCATGTAAATGACTGGGTCAAAAAAGCTGTGTTACTATACTTCCCGATCCAACAGATGGAGACGATTGAAGTTGGGCCCTTTGAATTTAATGACAAGATGAAATTGAAACGTAATTATGCAGCATTGGGTATACGTGTAGTACCTCATGCGGTAGCCCGCTATGGAGCTTATCTGGCCAAAGGAGTGATCTTGATGCCGTCTTATGTCAATATCGGGGCCTATGTGGATGAAGGCACGATGGTAGATACATGGGCTACAGTGGGTTCATGTGCTCAGATCGGCAAGAATGTACACCTGAGTGGTGGTGTGGGTATAGGCGGAGTATTAGAGCCGGTGCAGGCTGCCCCTGTGATTATTGAAGACGGGGCTTTCATTGGTTCACGTTGTATCGTGGTAGAAGGTGTGAGAGTAGGGCGTGAAGCGGTGCTGGGAGCTAATGTCGTATTGACCATGTCTACTAAGATCATCGATGTCACATCTGCTGATCCGAAAGAATATAAAGGTTATGTACCTGAACGTTCGGTAGTGATACCCGGCAGCTATACCAAAAGATTTCCCGCAGGTGACTATCAGGTGCCATGTGCATTGATAATAGGGAAACGTAAAGAAAGTACTGACCTCAAAACCTCGCTGAACAATGCACTCAGAGAACATGATGTAGCTGTATAACGAAATCGCCGGTCAGAAAATCTGACATTATTGCATTTAGAGATTCTGCGAACCTGATTATCTTTTCACTACTGATTCCAAAAAACTATTTTTGTCCTGATGACTGATCTGGCTGATAAACTGACGCACCCGATTTTTGAGGTGATATCTGATGTAAGTGCTAAACTCAATGTGGAGACATATGTAGTGGGTGGTTTCGTACGTGATCTATTGCTCCGCAGGCCATGCAAGGATATTGATTTCGTTTGTGTGGGCAGTGGTATAGAACTCGCACAAGCCGCAGCCCGGAAGATAGACCCGAGGGTACATGTGAATTTTTTCAAGAATTTCGGCACAGCACATTTTAATTATGAGGATTATGATCTGGAATTCGTAGGTGCCAGAAAGGAATCCTATAACCGTGACTCCCGCAAACCCATAGTCGAAGAGGGTACATTACAAGATGATCAGAACCGAAGGGATTTCACCATCAACGCTATGGCCATCTCGCTCGGGAAAAATAATTATGGGGAGCTTTTGGCTCCTTTTAATGGATTAGAGGATCTGGATAATGGTATCATACGCACACCACTTGATCCCGATATCACTTTCAGTGATGATCCACTCAGGATGATGCGGGCTATAAGGTTTGCTACACAGTTAAATTTCTATATCGAAGCTAAGACACTTGAGGCAATAACAAGGAATAAGGAACGCATCAAGATCATATCTCAGGAGCGGATAACCGATGAGTTGAACAAAATAATCCTCGCCAAAAAACCATCTACGGGATTCAGATTGCTGGAAGAGACGGGCTTGCTTGCACTGATACTCCCCGAAATGCAAAAACTGAAAGGAGTAGAGACGGTGGATGATAAAAGCCATAAGGATAATTTCTACCATACACTTCAGGTATTGGATAATATTACTTTCAGTACTAATGATCTCTGGCTGCGCTGGGCAGCCATACTTCATGATATAGCTAAGCCTGTTACCAAACGTTTTGAAGATGGGGTCGGTTGGACATTTCACGGGCATGAAGTGGTCGGATCTAAGTGGGTACCCAGGATATTTAAAAATATGAAACTGCCTCTGGGGCCGGAAATGAAATTTGTGCAGAAGATGGTATATCTGCACCTGCGTCCTATCGCGCTTACTAAAGAAGAAATATCTGACTCGGCTTTGAGAAGATTACTTTTTGAAGCGGGTGATGATATAGATTCATTGATGAAACTATGTGAAGCGGATATCACATCCAAAAACAAAACCAAAGTAAATCGCTATCTGCAGCGTTTTGAGAATGTGCGTCAAAAACTCAAAGATGTAGAGGAGCGTGATAGTATCAGAAATTTTCAGCCACCAGTGAGCGGTGAACTCATCATGCAAACCTTTGGTATCGGTCCGTCAAAAGAAGTCGGCGTTATCAAAGACAAAATAAAGGAAGCTATACTGGATGGCGAAATAAGAAATGATTATGAAGAGGCACATGCTATGATGCTAAAGCTTGGTGCAGAGCTTGGATTAACTATTGCAGCAAAGTAATATATGCCAGCCAATCAAAAAACACTTATTGTGATCTGCGGCCCCACGGCTGTGGGCAAGACGGCTGTGGCTATTGAAGTAGCGAGACATTTTAATACCGAGATACTATCGGCAGATTCACGCCAGTTTTATCGCGAGATGAATATCGGTACCGCTAAACCCTCAGATACTGAATTAGCAACGATACACCATCATTTCGTCAATAATCTTAGCATCAATGATACCTACACGGCAGGTGATTATGAGAGAGAGGCATTAAAGATACTGACCCAGCTATTTGAGACAAAGGATGTCGCTGTTATGGTCGGTGGATCAGGGCTTTTTATCAAAGCAGTTTGCGAGGGCTTTGACACTTTTCAAAAAGAAACCAATGAAGCAGATGAGGCGATCATAAACCGGATCAAAGAAATGCCGATGTCTGATATGCAGGCAGAGGTGGCTAAACTCGATCACGAATATTATGAGAAAGTAGACCGCAATAATCCACGCCGCCTCCAAAGGGCGCTCGAGGTCATATATACCACAGGGAAAAAATACAGTGAGCAACGTAAAGGGGAGAAAATTCACCGGCCTTTTAATATTGTAAAAATAGGTTTAGAACTGCCCCGTGAGGAGCTTTACGCACGTATCAATCATCGTGTGGACGAAATGATGAAAGCCGGACAATGGGAAGAAGCACTCGGGCTTTATCCTCATAAAGACCTCCAGACCCTTATGACTGTGGGGTATCAGGAGATATTCGACTGCATAGATGGCAAGCTAACAAAAACTGAAGCTATAGAAAAGATCAAACAGAATACCCGCAACTATGCCAAACGACAATTAACATGGTTTAAAAAGGATAAAGAGATATATTGGGTGAACGCTACCGATCTGCCTGACTTAAAGTATTGGGATGATCTGGTAAAGAACTAGCTTATTCCTATTTAGAATTGCTTAACTATTTATTTCCAATTCTCTCCTACCTTTGTTTTCTCTTATGAGATCCTACGCCCAACATTATCTTAAGATACCTCGATTTATTCTCTATTTGATTGTAGTCGATGTATGTCTGCAGTTGATCAATGCCGAGTTTACTTTGCAGCTAAATTTTCTGATGCTGGAACATGGCTATAAGGATTTTGAGATCAGTTCTATGATCGGCAACCGATTTCTCACCGTATTACTATGCTCACTGCCATTGGCGCTATGGGTCAAAGGCAAAAAACTCAAACCCTTCATTGTGGCGGGTAGTATTGGCTCCCCTATAGTGGCGATGCTGCTGATATGGGCCATTCACATTCACAATTCGGAGCTGATCAGGATACTGATGGCGGCATGGGGTATCACTTTCTCTTTGGTGCAGGTTCTCGCAATGCCCTATACACTCCTCAATGGCAACAAAGATGCCGAGACCGAATCCATCGCATTGTTTTTTGCTGCTGGAAATTTCACCATGATCATCTGTGGTGCATTCAACTGGCTTTTGCCCAGATTCCATTCATTCTTTAACGTAGAAAGTCTGCTGGTCATGTTTTCCGGGATTGCTTTGGTAGGTATTTTCTTTGCCAGATCATTGCCGGATGCGGAGGTACTTGGAAGTAAGATTCCTCTCGCCAATGTGCATACAGACTATGACTGGCAGATCATAATGAGGGCATTGATACCGACATTCATGATAGCTTTTGGTGCTGGGTTTACCATACCTATCATCAATCTTTTTTTCTATCATGTGCATGGTATGGGCGCAGAGGCTTTTTCTCTTATGAATGTTTTTGCCTTCATACTTGTGACTATCGGCGGGTTTATGGTGCCGGAGATCAAGCGTCGCTATGGGTTTAAGTTCTCTATTACTTTTTTTCAGGGTTTGTCTATCGTCGCTTTGTTCATTTTGGGAACTACTGAGTGGTACAATGGCTGGCATGGCGCCCTGACCGTAGCCATTGTCGCATTCATCATCAGGCAGCCACTTATGAATATCGCCGCACCGATGACCTCAGAGCTGACCATGAAATATGTCGGGGAGAAAAATCGTGAGATAATCTCTGCGCTTACCGCGGCTATATGGAGTGGCAGTTGGTTCGCCAGTGCGCAGATATTTGCGGTACTAAGAGAAATGAATCTATCGTACAGTAATATTGTCTTTATTACCGTCGTATTTTATATTGTGGGTGTGACCTGGTATTACTGGCTGATAAGAGACTATGAACGAATTACAAAAGCTGATCAATGAGCTGAGCAGGTAGGGTTATAATCCTGAAATTCTTTTTTGTAACGGTCCTCAAAATTGTTGCGGTTCAGATCGTATTCGCATATTACATTTGAGGTGTTGATCACCGCACCGGAACTATCTTTGGCTTGACATTGTACACATTGTTTGGAGCATGAACTCGCGGAACCAACAATAAAAAGGCAGGTAATGATGTAGAATAGTTTTTTCATCGGGATGTTTGTGTTTCCACAAATATAAACATTGACTTCAAGATTTAAAATCAATTATTCTGCGATCAATGCCTGAAAACGGGGATCAGCATAATTATTTCAAATTTTGTAGCTGTATACCGAAGACTAAACTATATTTAGAAACAGTTTAAAAAAATGAGAAGGATCGGGCTAATATCTGACACACATTCATATCTGGAGCCTAAGGCGCTTGAGATACTGAAGGATGTGGACGAGATATGGCATGCCGGTGATATCGGCGATGCGGTAGTGACGGACGCATTGAAGGCCATCAAGCCACTTCGGGCGGTATATGGCAATATCGACGGCCCGGATCTGCGATATGAATTTCCCCTCGATAACCGGTTCATCATTGAAGGTTTCGAAGTGTGGATGACCCATATCGGTGGCTATCCGGGTGTATATGTCCCGCGTGTGAAGAAGCTACTGACTAATAACCCACCTCAGATATTCGTATGCGGGCACTCACATATCCTGCGGGTCATGCGCGATCCGGCATATAATAATATGCTTGTGCTCAATCCCGGTGCTGCGGGTACACATGGGTTTCATCATGTCAAGACGCTGCTCCGTTTTACATTGGATAACGGGAAAATATCAAATATGGAGGCAGTGGAAATGGGGAAAAGAGGGGAGATTAAATAAGATCAGATATGGCCAAAACACTTCAAATAAATAATAAGATCGAAGCTGGTAAATTGATCAAGGTGGCTGCTTTTAAGAAAGATATACGGAAAACTACACCCCATACTCACAATAATTATTTTGAGATCATATATCTCTCCAAAGGGAGCGGTCATCACTATATAGATTCACATGCTTATGAGGTTTCTCCTCCGGTCATGTTTTTTGTGCGTAAGGAGCAGGTGCATCATTGGGACCTTAGTTCAGAGCCGGAGGGCTTTGTGTTAATTCTTAAGAAAGCATTTGTAGAAAGGAGCTTGGACAATGAATTGAAATCTCTCCTTATCAAGATCAGTCGTCTGACCATCCTTGATATCACAGATACGGATACCATACAGGCGCTTTTCGGCCTGCTGATCAGAGAGACTGCTTATGAGCATGAATATGCATTTCAGATCACAGAGGGCCTGCTCAGATCACTGCTGGCGAAGGTGCTTGAAATAGCAGCACCTCAAATGACAGTAAACGCGAGAAAGGGGCTTTATGAGACATATTTTGAGTTGCTGAGCAAAGGGGAAACCATTAAAAATACTGTGGCTCATTATGCTGACATACTACACACTACTCCTCAGAACCTGAGTGCCGCCTGTCGGACCGCGGTGAATCAATCTGCTGCGGAGGTGCTTTCGGGTCATATCCTAGATCAGGCCAAAAGGCTTTTGATCTATACTAACAATAACGTAACCGAAATATCGGCCATGTTTGATTTCAGCGATACTTCACATTTCGTCAAGTATTTTAAAAGGCTCACAGGGCATACACCAATGTCGTTTCGAAAGATGCAATGAACTATACCGCAGTATTTTCAAAAATACCGTATTAGACCGCTAGATTATTTCATTTTTGTGCAGGAAAACATCGACGTCAAAATTTAAGTCACCTCAAATTGAAAAAATCTTTTCTCACACTTTCGGTCCTGTTGGCTTTTTTTTGTACCAATGCGCAGCAGGTCACATTGACAGGCAGAGTATTGTCAGAGGCCACTCAGCAACCGGTGGAGTATGCTACTGTCACGGTTTTGAGCAGAGATTCCATAGTGCTCACCGGTGCGCTGACTGATAGTGCAGGGGGCTATAGTGTCGGTGGGGTAGTGGTGAAAGACCCGATCGTTTCTGTGAGATGTATCGGCTTTAGAAGTTATACTTTCAGGCCTGCACTCACCTCAGGGGTCAATAGTATGGCGGCTATTTACCTTCCATCAGAAGCAAAGCTGATCAAAGAAGTGACCGTAGAATCTGCTAAACAAAATACAACGGTACATATCGACAAGCAGGTGATCTCTGCTGGTCAGTTTCAAAATGCAGCCAATGGTACCGGGCTGGATGTGCTGAAAAACCTCTCATCCGTCACGATCAGTACGGAAGGGAAGATCAGGCTACGCGGTAGCGATGGGTTCGTCGTGCTGCTGAATGGCAAGCCGTCTAATCGTGCACCGGAAGATATTTTGAGTCAGCTACCGGCAAACGAGATAGCCAGCGTAGAGATCATCACATCAGGATCTGCTATGTATGATGCAGATGGCAAAGCGGGGATCATCAATATTATTACCAAAAAGAATGTTGCAGCGGGATGGAGTGCCTCCTGCAATGCCATTTTTGGCGGAATAGACCCACCTCAGTATGCTGGTGATCTGACCTTAAATTACAATGCTAAGAAATGGTCTTTCTATGTATCGGGCGACTATAGGAGATATGACTACAATGGCTTTCGGATAGGCACTGTCAGGACCATATATCAGGACACCCTGACCTATCATCCCTCGCAGGGAATCCGCGATTTTCAGTCCTATCAATATTCAGTGAGGGCAGGCGGAACTTATAATATCGACAAAAATAATTCCATTGATATTGGTGCATATTACGGTTCGAAAGAAACGGATCGTCAGGCCAATCTTCACTATCAGGATTATTTCAAAACAGGAATTATTAACCCTAATTTATTTGACAATAACTGGACGAGCCCTCAGAATACTTATTACAATCAAAATCTTTTTACCCGACGGGGTACTTTTTTTACCACCAATCTCACATATGCTCATGATTTCAGCAATAAGAGCAAACTAAGTCTGCTGGGGCAATACGAGTATTCGGTATTGGGAGGGCCGGTCGATGATCAGAACATTGTAGAAAATTCTTCTACAGTTTTACTTCATGTGAAAAACAATGAGAGCAGTCCTTTGAATAGTTTTCGGGCACAGGCAGATTATAGCACACCTCTCCGTGAGAATATTAAACTGGAGACGGGTTTGCAGTTCCGTTATCTCGATCAGAAAGGTGACTTTGAATACCTGCGGGAGGATATCAGTACCGGAGTGTATAATAATGACCCGGCATTCAGCGATAAACTAAGTCTGCTTCAAACTATAGAAGCGGCATATGTACAGGTAAATGGCAGCAAAGATATTTTCTCCTATAATCTGGGCCTGCGCGGAGAATATATGCGTAGAAGCCTGACAGATCAGCTGGATTCAACGACCAGCAGTTACAACAAATTTGATCTTTTTCCGACAGTGCAGGGACTATTGAAGCTAAAGAATGATCAGAAGTTAAAGTTGTCATATAACAGACGTATAGATAGGCCTACACTTAAGCTTATTGCGCCATTTAAGATACAGGAACATGCCGAGACGGTAGAATTCGGAGACCCTAATGCCAGACCCGAAATTTCTGACAATGTGGATCTGACATATTCTAAAAACTGGAAGATACTTACCCTCACTTCTTCTCTGTATTATACACATGTATTGGATAAGATTTTCAGGGTAAATACCATCTATGATCGCACCTCTTTATTGAGGTTATTCACCAATGCCGGTAATACTAATTCATTTGGAATAGAGCTCACAGCTAATCTTAAGGCTACAAAATGGCTACAATTCTACCTGTCAGGAAATGTTTATGAATATATGATACAGGGGAATTATTACAGTGTCAGTCAAAACAGCAATAGCATCAACTATAATATCAACGGGAATACAACGGTCGATATTACCAGGCACCTGCGATTTCAGTTTGATGTAAGCTATGTGTCCAGAACGGTGACTGAGCAGGGGTGGGATAGCCATCTGATGTTGGCTAATGCCAGTCTGAAATATAGTGTACTCAATAACAGCCTCAACTTCGGTCTCAAACTGCAAAATGTTTTTAACACAAACAGCCAGACACTCACAACTCAGACGCCGGTATTCTATAGCTCTACTGATTATATAAAATATGACAGGCTACTCCTGTTTACAGTAGGCTATACTTTTAATGAGAAAGGTAAGTCTAAAAAGGCCGGCACCCTCAATACTGATGTTGGCGAAAAAGACTTCTGATCTGAGCCCTTTATATTTATAAATCAATATTTCATAAAGCAAGGCGGCATTTGTTTTAATATTCTCAAATATCATTAATATTGCCAGCCATGTTAATGAAAGAAAAACATACCGATCTTCTCCAAAAAGCCCATTCTGTCAAAAAGCGTTTTTTGGGGATGTATAAATCTGCCAATGCAGGTCATGTGGGCTGCTCTTTGTCCTGTGCTGAGATTTT
This sequence comes from uncultured Bacteroidota bacterium, assembly GCA_903917755.1. GTDB lineage: Bacteria > Bacteroidota > Bacteroidia > Chitinophagales > LD1 > UBA1941. The sequence goes on along the minus strand of CAIXBT010000145.1, from coordinate 10,814 downwards.
GACCTTTGTAGAATTCGGATGGAAGAAGAATGAGGATGAGATCATACTTTCTAAAGGGCATGCTGCTGCGTCCTTATATAGCATATTGGCTGAAGCAGGTGAGATCACAGAGAGTGATATAGCCACTTTTTACAAAAACAATACTTATCTCGCCGCGCATCCCCCTACTAATAAATTAAAGGGAATCCCTTTTGCTACAGGCAGTCTGGGGCACGGCTTATCGCTTGCGGCAGGTCTGGGTTTGGCTAGCAGGCTAAAGAACACCGGCAAGCAGATCTTTTGTGTGACCTCCGATGGGGAGATCAATGAGGGCAGTACCTGGGAAGCGGCGTTATTCATCGCACATCATAAACTGACCAATGTGATCTGGCTGGTAGATAGAAACCGGCTCCAGGGATTCGGCAGAACGGAAGATGTGATGCAACTCGACCCATTGGATAAAAAGCTGGAGGCTTTTGGTTTTGAAGTTATCATTATCAATGGTCATGAGTTCGACGAGTTTAATGCAGCAAAAGAGAAAACTGCTCAGAATACCAAACCAACTGTGATCATTTGCAACACAGTGAAGGGAAATAACTGGGTGACATATGAAGACAAAATAGATTCTCACTATCTGCCGATGAAAGATGACCAGTTTGAAATAGCATGGAATGAAGTGGAACGATTTTATAATGAAAGAAAGGCCAAGCTTCAATGAGGAACGAATTTGCAAAATCGATTATAGCACTCAAGGATCAAAATCCTGGACTTGTCTTTATGACAGGCGATCTGGGCTATATGGCTTTGGAAAAGGTACAGGAGCGTTACGGTGAGCACTTTATCAATGCTGGAGTAGCTGAACAGAATATGGTCACAGTGGCTGCAGGGTTGGCATATGAGGGTTTTATTCCCTTTGCATATAGTATCTCACCTTTTGTCACACTACGGCCATATGAACAGATACGTACTGATGTCTGTCTGCATGATCTACCAGTGAAGCTAGTGGGTAATGGTGGCGGATACGGTTATGGTATCATGGGAGCCACACATCACAATATAGAAGATATAGCCGTGATGCGTATCCTGCCTAATATGCGCGTATATGTACCCTTCACCGGTACAGATGTGGGCGAGGCGATGGCGCAAATGGTAGCTGATCCTCATCCTAACTACCTGCGCCTGAATCTGGCCGCTAAGATATCATATCCCGTTGCTCCCTTTGCACAATGGAGAAAAATAAAGGATGGCGATAAAGCAGTGGTGATAGGCACAGGACCTGTGCTGGAGAATATCTGCAATTTGCCTGCTGAGATCTTGGCAGGGCTTGAGATATGGGCATTGAGCATTTTCCCTGTAACGGAGATGCCAGATGCTCTCATCGATAAGATCAATAGTACAAAGAAACTACTCACCATAGAGGAACATCAGGGCCAGTGTGGTATGCACGAGTGCCTGGCATCATTACTTCTCAATAAACTTAATCACTCCATTACATTCAAGCCATTATTTGCTAAAGGTTATCCGAGTGGCAGGTATGGCGATCAGAAATGGCATCAGGCGGAGAATGGCATCGGTGGCGAGAACTTGGTTCAAAATGTCAAGGCTTTTTTGGGATAAACTTTCTTTCTCTTTGGGGATTTCTATTTGTAGTTTATGTTTATGTGGTTTAAATGATTTAACCATTTCCTGCATTTGGTTATATTTGAACCAAACAAATATTTGACTCTTTTGCTACTCTCAGACAAAATCCAGAAACAAGTCAATCAACTTCACGGACCCATATTGATATTCGGGGCAGGTGGTTTTATAGGCGCAAACTTATTTCGCACTATAGCTAAGTACAGAAATGATGTATATGCCGTCACTTCGAAGCCCTTTATACCATGGCGTCTAGACGACTGGAATCCCAAGCAGATCTTGCACTGTAATATCACCAAGAAGGATGAGATAGAGCGTATTTTTGAAGAACATCATGTAGGGACGATCTTTGATCTGGCGGCCTATGGTGCCTACTCCAAGCAATCTGATGTGGACCTGATCTATGAGACCAATCTCATGGGATTATTGAATCTCTTGGAGCTTTCATCCAAGTTTTCTATCCGCGCATTCGTGCATGCTGGCAGCTCATCTGAGTATGGACTGAATGCCGCTGCACCAAAGGAAGATGCTCCGCTGATGCCTAACTCGCACTATGCAGTGACCAAGGCCTCTGCTGCGCATATGATCAAGTTTTATGGCACGATCAAGGAAATGCCAGTTCTGAACCTGCGCTATTACTCTATATATGGACCATTTGAAGAACCGGACAGATTGATACCGCAGCTGATAGAGAAAGGCATGAAGGGCAGCTATCCGCCATTGGTACAGCCTGATATTTCGAGAGACTTCGTATATGTGGATGATGCCGTTTATGCTACATTGCTGTCAGCCAATTCTGATTTTTTGAAAACGAGGGGGCAGTCGTTCAATATAGCCAGCAACAGCAAAACTACCATCAGGGATATTGCTTTTACCATCAAGGGGATCTTCAATCTGCCTAGTGATCCTGAATGGGGTGACTTTCCAAATCGTAAATGGGACCTTAAGGATTGGTATGGCGATGCCTCAAAAGCAAAAGAACTCTTGAACTGGGAAAATCAAACCACATTAAAAGAAGGTTTGACCCAGACATATGAATGGCAGAAGGATTATTCCAAGCCACTCTACGAAAAGAAGATCGTTCAGGATAAAATACGTCATAAACTCAGTGCTGTGATAGCCTGCTATCGCGATGCACAGGCAGTGCCATATATGTATGAGCGATTGACTACCACTTTTAAGAAGATAGGGGTCGACTATGAGATCATTTTTGTAAATGACGCATCACCCGATAATGCATCAGCGGTGCTGCAAGATCTGGTGAATAAAGATGGTCATGTCATAGCCATAGAGCACTCAAGAAATTTCGGATCGCAGGCTGCATTTCTGAGTGGAATGGAGCTGTCTACCGGTGATGGTGTGATATTGCTCGATGGCGATCTTCAGGATCCACCCGAACTGATCGAGCAGTTTTACGCCCAGTTTCTGGAAGGGTATGATGTCATCTATGGTAGACGTGTAGCTAGAGAAGGAAATCAATCACTGGCATTTTTCTACAAGGCTTTTTACCGGCTTTTCCGCAGTGTATCTTATGTTCCTATGCCATTGGATGCCGGTGATTTTTCACTGATGAACAGAAAAGTGGTAGATGAACTCATCAAGTTGCCCGAGACAGACCAGTTCATGCGCGGACTGCGTGCATGGGTGGGTTTCAAACAGACGGGAGTGGACTATGTGAGGCCGGAACGTATGTTTGGTGTCACTACCAATAACTGGCGCAAGAATCTCGCATGGGCACGCAAGGCTATCTTCTCATTCAGTTTCGTGCCATTGGAACTGATGACCTATCTGGGTGGTGTTCTTACTGCCATTTCATTTGTAGCCATTATCTGGGTCATCATCAATGCGATCTTCATAGATCATAATATCCCGCATGGTATACCGACCATCATTGTACTGATACTTTTCTTTGGGGGCCTTAATATGATGTCAATATCTATACTCGGTGAATATCAGGGCAAGATACTCGAAGAAACCAAGCGCAGACCTAAGTTCATCAGGCGTAATGTGTTTCGAAAAGAGTGATATTAACTGAATTTAGGCACAGATATATTTATTTTCATGCCACTCATACCCATCCATACACCACGTCTCATCCTTCGTCAATGGCAGGAGAGTGATTATGAGTCATACATAGCGATGAATATAGATGCTGAAGTCATGCGATATTTTCCGGCATTACAAACCAGAGAAGACTCTTTGGCGCAGATCCTGAGACTGAAGACATTTATAGAGGGCAATGGCTATGGGTTCTTTGCTGTGGAGCGTAAAGATACCCGCGAGTTTATCGGTTTCACAGGTTTGGCGCAGCCACGTTTTGAAAGTTTCTTCACACCTTGCATTGAGATAGGATGGCGGCTAGCTAGAGCGCATTGGGGAATGGGATTCGCTCAGGAAGCAGCAATAGCCTGTCTGAATATGGGGTTCAATGATCTTGAACTGAAAGAGATATATTCTTTCACCAGCCTATTAAACATTCCTTCTATTAATGTGATGAAGAAGATAGGGATGAAAGAGGTTAGACAATTTGAGCATCCCAATATACCCGATGGAGATAAGCTCAAAACACATATCCTATATAAGATCGAAAGGAAAGACGGGAAATAAAAAAGGCATTTTCGGGGAATTCTTATGTTATCCCTGAAAATGCCTTTCTGTATCTGATCTGAAATTAGTTTTTCACAAATTTCAAAGTCTGTTTTGTTATGCTTGCTATCTGTATCAGGTAAACAGATGGAGCCAAGTTTGCTATTGAGATCGAAGTATTTTCCGTAGCTAATTTACCTGTCATGATGGTCCTGCCTGCCAGATCTGAGATCGTATACTCAGCACCGATCATATCACTGCCTGTTTTCAATGTTATCTTATCATTGGCAGGATTTGGATAGAGTGAAATATCATTTGTATTTGCTATTTCGTTGATGCCGCTTGGGGTGCAGCATGCATTATATACCTGCCATACCTCTGAAGAACTCAGTGAACGATTCCAGATGCCATAGTCGTCCAGAGATCCCCAGAATGTCTCCGGATTGAATGGAGGGGAGATGGTACCGATGTATATCTGACACAGATAGCTGATAGCTGTAGACTGGCTATGGAAAGTATTATCTAACACGCCATTGATGTATAGTTGATAGGTGGTATCTGATTTGACCAATGCTACATGCTTCCATGTGTGAGTGGGGATAGTACTGTTTGATAAAGCTGCATTATTGCTGAATACATCCCAAGTGCCGTTATTAGGAGATGTATTAAAGAAATAATCAACTTTGTCTGTAGCTCCGCCCCAGCTCATACTGATCTCTGAGCCGTAATGCGGAGATGTATTGAACATGGTCTGGCTATGATTACCATTGTAAGGATTGCTGTTTGTATCCGTCTTGAACCAGAGGGTGATCGAATAGTTAGTCCAGCCATTATCAAAGAATGTATCTACAGACGAAAGGAAAGTTGTATTTCCGTCAAAGGAATAAGCACTATTAGCATTACCGCATCTGTCTGTAGTAAGTGTCGCTCCATTGCTATTTATCAGGTTGTGTCCGTTACCAGTCTCGTCTATTGTATTGCCACTGAAAGGATACCAGGCTATCAATCCGGTGATAGGAATACATGTAGGCACAGCGCTATTGCAGTTGTTGTTGTACAATTGCCATACTTCTGCATCTGTCAGCGATCTGCTCCAGATGCCATAGTCATCCAGCGAACCCCAAAATGTCTCTGGCTGGAAGGGGGGAGATATGGTGCCGATATATATATTGCAGAGATAGTTTATAGCTACAGCAGAATTGGTAAAAGTATTATCTAACACTCCATTGATATACATTTTATAGGTGCTATCTGATTTGACCATTGCTACATGCTTCCATGTATGAGTTGGGATAGTGCTATTAGATAAAGCAGCATTATTGCTGAATACATCCCAAGTACCATTATTGGGAGATGTATTATAGAAATAATCGACTTTATCTGTAACCCCGCCCCAACTCATACTGATCTCTGAGCCGTAATGCGGATATGTGTTGAACATGGTTTGGCTTTGGTTTCCATTGAATGGATTGCTGTTGGTATCAGTATTGAACCAAAGACTGATCGAGTAATTAGGCCAGCCATTATTGAAAAATGAATCTACGGATGAAAGAAATGATGTATTGCCATCAAAGTAATAGGCGCTGTTTGCATTGCCGCACCTGTCTGTGGTCAGCACTGCTCCATGATTCACCAGCGTGTGACCATGGCCGCTCAAGTCATTTGTATTGCCGGTGAATGAATACCAAGCTTCAAGAGATGTGGTGGGAACGTAAACGGGGGGGCTTTGTGCAAGAGATATAAGGCTATAAAAAGAGAACAATAATAGTATAAATTGTTTTTTCATATGAGTTTGTTTTAGTTTAAATATAGGCAATTTTGGGACATAGAGAAGAGCACAAAATAACAGTATTGGTTGCATTTTAAGTGGTATTAATGTTTACTTAACATTCAGTCTGATTTCTTAAGGGATTTTATCTTGATGCCCAATGTGCGATTTACTAAGTGTGTAATGAAATAATTTTATCTTATTTGTATCATTATTTAGATTCTTAACTATTAATAAATGAGTACAGAAGGGTTTCGTCCGATATCTAACATAGGACCGGAGGACGGTTTGTTTGGCAAGATCAAGTTTTATGGCAGATTGCTGCTCGACTTTCAGACACTTACAGCACTTCATGATCTCAAAAGAGTATTGCCTAATTTCAAAGGTGAGGTACTGGATGTGGGTTGCGGTCAGTCTCCATACAGGTTTCTGCTGAATAAAGGCCAGACGAAATACTACGGTGTAGATATAGCAGATGCTGCCAAATTTGATTATAACAATCCCGATGTCACTTATTTTAACGGGCAGGATATACCTTTTGGTGATGAGAAATTTGATGGGTTGATATGCACCGAAGTGCTAGAGCATGTGGAGGGTTATCAAAGGTTGATAGATGAGATGTACCGTGTCATGAAAACAGGATCGACAGGCATCATTACCATACCATGGAGTGCACGATATCATTACATACCTTGGGATTTTTTCAGATATACGCCCAGCAGTCTGAAGACCATGTTCTCTAAATTTTCGGAAGCAAAGATCACAAACAGAGGTACGGATGTGACGGTGATAGCCAATAAGGTGATCGTGATGTTCTTTAGGAATTTGCTTCCTGCGCAGGCATGGAAATGGATATTGGTGCCGATATGGCTGCTGTTGACTCCGATACTCGGTCTGGTAACTATTATGGGGCACTTCTCTGTGTGGTTCGATCTGGGTACGGATGAGGACCCGCTGGGGTATACTATAGTGGTGAAGAAGGAAAGAACCTGCAATTTCATTTCAGCAGCAACCGACAGCCTGCTGATATAGCTTTTCTACTTGCGTTAATTTTTTTTACTTGGATATCCTTCTATAATTAGCTATATTTGTATATATAGTATTAATAGAGCAAAATAAAATTCGATTATGCATTTTATTTTTTAAAATGATAAAATAGTCAATACACAATACATTGATATGGTGGATTTTTAACATTTTCAAAAAAAGGGGGTTAAGGTGGTAAAATTGAATTTTATTTAATACGTAAGTGAAAAAAATCAAGCGCTGAGTTCAACTAATAATTAGAGCAGGGTAAAGACCCTTTGGGGTTTGGATGCCCTGTAATCAGCGATTTTGTTATTTTTAGCCACTCAAAACCAAGAGCAGTAAAATAATGGCAGAAAATAAGAGCGGAGTTCACAGTATAATCAGTACTCCCTGGATATATAATATGGTGCAGTTTGTGGCAGGTGCCAAGCTATACCGCGATACGATGGTCAAGGATTATATCAAACCTTTTAACGGATGCAAGATACTCGACATAGGCTGTGGAACGGGCGAATACGTCAATCATTTCTATCAGTATTGCGATACATTCGAGTATTATGGCTTCGATGGCGAGGGCGTTTATATCGAATACGGCAAGGAACTTTTTAAGGATAAACCTAATGTGCATTTTTACCACAAGATACTGACCGAGGATGGGCTGAAGGAGTTCAATAATTTTGACATCGTTATCGCTACGGGGGTGATGCACCATCTGGATGATCCTATCGTGATCTCTATGCTAAGCCTGGCGAAGCTGGCGCTGAAACCGGGCGGCAGGCTAATTACTTACGATCCGGGAAAGTTTGAGAACATGAGTTTGTTTGAAAAATTCTTTGTGAAATATGACCGTGGCCGCAGTATTCGTTTTGAGAAAGACTATGCTGCGCTGGTCGGAAAAGTGTTTACCAATTTCAAATCATCTACTCCGTATCTGACCTATTTCAAGGTGAGAAATGTGGTTTTCGAATGTTTTAATAATTAGTATTGAGTAGTGATTGATTAGTATTGAGTAGTGAGTATTGAGTAGTGAGACATTGACGATATTGAATTTGTATGGAATCCTTCTGATACTATTCATGTTTAAAATTTCAGTTATAATATCTTTTTAGCATGGCACAGGAAAGAAAAAAAGTAGTACCGCAGAGTCAAAGCAGACCGGATCCAAGAAAGCAGCAGACGGAGTCAAAACCGTTTTTTGATTTCAGCAATGTGCTGAGTGAGCAGCAGGACAAGTTGTTCAAGTATGCTTTTATCATTGTGGCGGTGCTGATATTTGTGGTGCGTCCGCTGTTCAGCAGTCATTTCGGGCCGAGCGGTGATGAGCTTACGCATAAAGCACTTGGTGATCTTTCATACGACTATATCACCTCGATGGGTAAGAATGATTCACTGTTTCGTTTTGACCCAACCAGTGGGAGAGAGGACCCTGCGCTATTGCAGAACTATGGTCCGCTGCTGGAGGTGGTATCGGCTGCTGTGTATAAAAACGTAGGGACGAATCCTTATCAGACACGCCACTTTATTCTGACACTTTTTACTTTCTTGCTGTTCTATTATTGCGGTATGGCTGCCTACAAGATAGGTGGCTGGCGGGCAGGATTGATCGCTATGCTTTTTATGCTCGTGAGTCCGCGAATACTAGGCGAGTCCTTTAACAATCCCAAAGACCCCCCTTTTGCTGCAGGCTATATGATGGCGGTGTATGGGCTGCTCTGTCTGGTCAGTGAACTGCCGCGACCGACCTGGCGCACGGCTATTTTGGCAATGGTCGGGATAGGTCTAGCATTCAGTGTGCGTGTGGGTGGTTTGCTGCTTTTCCCTTATACTATCATGTTTGTAGGATTGGCACTGCTGATGAAAGATGAATGGCGTGAGAAGCTATTGAGTTTTGATTTCGCTTATTACAGCAAATTAATCTTACAGATAGCCGTGATCTTTGCTGGGGCTTGGATCATTGGAATTATGGCTTGGCCGGCGGCATTAAATAATGCTATGGGATATGATAGTTTAACACATACACATAGTATTTTTAACTCATCTATAATTAATCAGCCGCTGCATGCGTTAAAAGTACAGTCGCAGTATCCGACCATGATATCCATCTTGTTTGACGGTAAACTGATCGGGTCCAATGAAGTGCCTTGGAACTATAATCCGTTTTACATAGCCGCTACATCGCCTGCAATTGTGGTATTGGGTTTCTTTATTGGGCTACTACTATTTATTATTGTTGGCTGTCTTGAGTTCGGTAGAGTGATATCGGGCATCTTTATAGCACTATTGCTAATTTGGATTATTACTGGGGGAATATTAATATCGGTACTCTTTATCGGGCTATTATTACTACTGATTTTGATGAAGAAACCCTTCAATGGCTATTTCCTTTTTATGGTTTTGTTTGTGTCGCTGTTTCCGATATTCTATATCATTTACAAAAAATCGGCACTGCTCAATGGCTGGAGACACAGCTATTTTACCTATACAGGTATTGCGGTATTTGCTGCGGTGACGTTTGAGGCTTTGTTCAGAATAGTAAAACCTAAGGTGGTGGACTATATTCTTTATGGAGTAGTGGCTCTTGGCATTTTGTTGCCGGCTGTCTTTATTGTACAGAATTTTCCTGTGGTGTATGTTTATTTTAATGAAATGGCAGGCGGTGTGGATGGCACTTATGGCGACTACAATCTTGACTATTACGCATGCAGCGCAAAACCTGCGGCTGACTGGATAGCTAAGAATCTGCCTTATGATTCAACCATGAAGGTGGTGTCGAATAATCCGGGTGAGCTGAATGAGTCTCTGAAGATGGATAATAGCGCGTGGAAGTCGACCTATATACGTTACCGTGAGCGGAATGAGAAGGATTGGGACTATGCGGTATTTTTGCCGCAGTTCATTGATCCGGCTATGATGAAGCACGGGAAGTTTGCTCCTAAGGGCACAGTGCATAAGATCATGGTCGATAATTCTGTGGTGGCAATGGTGGTAAAACGCCCGAGCAAGGATGATCAGATAGGTATAGATGCGCTAAAGAAGAACAATCTGGAAACAGCTATTCCACATCTCATAGCAGCGGTGAAGGCCGATGATGACAATGAGATTGCATGGGCATATCTGGGAGTAGCTTATGCTTCTATAGGTAAGAGAGATGAAGCGCTGCAGGCATTGGGCAAATCGCTGAGTATATCACCTAATTATCAGTTGGCACAGTCATATTACAGTCAGGTATCGCAGATGAGATAAATATTTCGATAATTAGGCGGACAATACAATTGTCGCTGATCAATAGCTGAAACCACAAATCATTTTATCTTCGCGCTTCGATGCAGGCACCTACGCACATACTGGCTGGAATGATCACCAAGCGCGCTTTTGACTGGAAGTATTTTCGCTTCTTTTCGGTGCTGTTCACTATTCTCACAGCTTTGCTGCTTCACGGGATATTTGATAAGCTGGCAAAATCGGCTTACGACCCGCGAGTAGTAGATTTTTCGGACCCATTCTGGCTTATTTTTCACGTGTTTGTATGGCTGAGCAGTTTGGTGATGCTGTATATGTTTTGGGGTGAATACAAACTGGGGATCATTTTTTCACTGTTGCCTGATATAGACTGGCTGGTGATAGATACCGCGAATCTTTTTGGCAAAGAAGTCATCTTTTACAAACAGCCATGGCTGCATAATGGCATCAATTATTTTATCGATAATGTGGTGCCATTCAGCTACTTAAATCAGTTGCCTGACAATCATAGTTATGCGCTGGCTTGTGTGTGGGAGATACTGCTGTTTGGCTTGCTGGTGCTTGTTTACAGGCT
>CAIXBT010000144.1 GCA_903917755.1 uncultured Bacteroidota bacterium | reverse complement strand
TTCACCTTCACTCCCGAGAGTTTCTCCATATCCAGTGACAGAAAAGATGAGATGACCACTCCTCAGCTGGCAGATTATATTGACCATATGAAGAAAGCCGGCTCTAATGATATAGAGTTTTATGAAGTGGAGCTATACAGGCGTTCATCGGGCGCTTTCAGTGTATTTATCATGACGTTGATAGGCGTAAGTCTCGCATCCCGCAAGCTGCGTGGTGGGCTGGGATGGCACCTGGTTCTCGGGGTGGCGCTGTGTTCGATTTTTGAGATCATCATGAAGTTTTCTGTCACCTTCTCTACTAATTCATCACTGCCACCGGTCATTGGTGTATGGATACCCAATGTAATATTCGGAGTAGTGGCGATTTACCTTACTGTCAAGGCTCCGAAGTAGGATGGGCGATTTTTCTTTATCCTAAAATGTACTTTCTTTAATCTATTCCGCTTTTCCGGTCTGATATTTATGCTATATTTCCATCCGTTTCCGATGGCTTCAGACAACTACATATCCCGATATATACACATTAGCAATGAGGGTGTCCTTCTCAATGGAGAGGGGATCTATCACTCTGATGGAAAGGCCGGTGCAGATATGCTGGTAGATGCTTTCAAGGTTCAGAGCTTGAATTATCCTAAGTTCTATAAAATGGATAACCTTAGCAAGCTGGCCATTCTGGCTACGGAGTTGCTATTGCAGGGTTCAGACATCAGAGATAGATATAAGTCCGAAGATATGGCTATCGTTGTTTCCAATGCTAATTCCAGTCTCGATACAGATCAGCGCTATTGGGATAGCGTGCAGAAAGGTGCTCCGAGTCCGTCACTATTCGTCTATACACTACCCAATGTGATGCTGGGGGAGATCTGTATCCGCTGGGGTATCAAGGGCGAAAATACCTGTCTGGTGTCAGAACAGTTTGATGCGGTATCTCAAACAGATTATGTGAATTCATTGCTTGAACATAGCTATGCAGAAGTGAGCATTTCGGGATGGGCTGACTATCTGGATGGCGAAATGGAAGCCTTTTTTATGTTGGTTGAAAAAAATCCTACATCTTTGGACCTACATAACTCAAACACAGTAAAAAAACTATACGACAGGCAATGGAAGAATTAATGAAGACACTGAAAGTGCAGATAGTGGAGCAACTCAATCTGCAGCAGATCAAACCTGAAGACATAGGAGATGACCAGCCTCTATTTGTAGAAGGACTGGCATTGGATTCTATAGACGCTCTTGAACTCATCGTTCTGCTACAGCAGAAGTACGGTATCAAACTCGCCAATCCTGCTGATGGTCCGCAGATATTCAAGACTGTACGCAATATAGCCCAGTATATCACTGATAACAGGCCTAAATAAATTTAGCTCGGATTTCCGCTATTCCATAAAATGAAGTCACCCATCTACATCACTGGACTTGGCGTCATCTCTTCTATAGGGGATAATGTAGACCAGACTTTGGATAATCTCAGGAAGTCTCGGACCGGGGTAGATGAAATAAAAATACTGCATACTCAGCTCAAAGGTACACTGCCGCTCGCCGAAATAAAATACACCAATCAGGAGCTTGCTCAGATCAGTGGATTGGAAACCTGGCAGACACGTACAGCCCAACTCAGCATGATCGCTGCACAAGAGGCAAAAGACAGTTGCAAAATAGATTATTCAGAATGGCGCTGTGGCTTTATTTCTGCCAATACAGTAGGCGGAATGGATAGGACAGAAGACTTTTTCAAAGAATTTATAGTTGACAATAGTAAAGGCGACCTCCATGATGTGGTCAATCACGACAGCGGTGATGCCACAGAGATCGTGGCAGACAAACTAGGAATGACTGATTACGTGACTACTATCAGCACGGCTTGTTCATCTTCGGCCAATGCCATCATGTTTGGAGCGCGCCTCATTCATAATGATATTGTGGATATAGTGATAGCGGGCGGTACAGATTCGCTTTCGCGTTTTACATTGAATGGTTTTAAATCACTGATGATACTGGATGACAAGCCTTGTATGCCCTTTGATGAAAACCGCAAAGGCCTCAATCTCGGCGAGGGTGCCGGCTATGTGGTGCTGGTCTCTGAGCGGGTAATGAAGGCTGAGGGCTTGACACCATTAGCTATGCTAAGCGGCTACGCCAATGCGAATGATGCTTACCATCAGACTGCATCTTCTCCCGAAGGCAATGGCAACTATCAGGCCATGAAAGGAGCCTTGGATATGACCGGATTGGAACCTTCTGCAATAAATTATATCAATGTGCATGGTACTGGCACACCTAATAACGATGTCTCGGAAGGCATGGCTATTATGAGATTGTTTGGCGAAAAACCGCCGGTATTCAGCTCTACTAAAGCTTATACCGGTCATACACTAGCAGCCAGTGGTGGGATAGAAGCTGTTTTGTCAATCTTAGCCATACAGCATGGATTGATATTCCCTAATCTCCGGTTCACCACTCAGATGAAGGAACATACATTCTCGCCACAGGTCTCGCTCATAGAGGGCAGCAAGGTAGATCATGTACTCTCTAATTCTTTTGGCTTCGGAGGAAATTGCTCATCCTTAATTTTCTCTAAGGCATGAAACCTCTATACATAAATGGTCTGTCATGCATCTCACCGCAACCTACTTTTGGTGCTGAGTTTCCTTTTGAGGCAAAGCGGTATGATTCAAACAGGCTCTCCTGTATCGAGCCTGACTATGCACCTTACATCGACCCCAAAGCTTCGCGCAGGATGGGCCGACTGCTCAAATATGGCACTACTGTCGGCCTTCAGGCTCTGAGAGATGCCGGTGTCGGCTCGCCTGATGCTATATCCACAGGTACAGGCTTTGGGCTGCTGGACGATTCAGGTAAATTTCTGAAAAATGTGACTGAAGCCGAAGAAGGAGTGGTCAGCCCTACGGCCTTTATCCAATCCACTCACAATACGGTAAGTTCAAACATCGCACTGACAGTGGGCTGCAAGGGGCATAACAACACTTTCGTAAACAAAGGATTTTCGTTTGAGAGTGCGCTGCTGGATGCGCAAATGCTGGCGGAAGAGAATGCAGCTATGAAAAACATTCTGGTGGGTGCTTATGACGAGACCACTGATTACAGTTATACCATCATGAAGCGGTTAAGGCTCATCAGAGAGCAGGAGATTGCCAATCTGGACTTGCTACAAACGCCCGGATCTGGAACTATAGCAGGGGAGGGGGCGGCTTTTTTTCTGCTGTCTACCGAGAAAGTCGACACCTATGCGATACTACATGGCAGTGAGATATTGTATAAACCTACATCTACAGATAAAGTGAAATTTAAGCTAGAGGCCTTTTTAAGCAGAAATAAATTGGTGCTTTCAGATATAGATATTGTGATCTCTGGGCTCTGCGGTGATGCTAAAAGAGATGAAATGCTCGGAAATCTGAATGACAACTATTTCACAGCACAAACCATCCTAGGCTATAAGCATCTCTGCGGCGAATACATGACCTCATCAGCCTTTGCCTTATGGCTGGGATCAATGATCGCTAAAACCGGCTCTATCCCTGCTGAAACAATCATTCGAGATTCGCATCGTCTTACTTCTAATATCCTTATCTACAATGTGTATAAGAATGATCATGCTTTTGTCTTGTTAAGCAAGTAATATCCGCTATTATCCTTTAAAATAAGTTTACTGATACTGCGTTTATGATAATAGACAAAGTATATGTGATTCCTGACTACGGCTCATTTTACACCGTCCATTTATCTGGTCAATAATAATTTATTAACCTTTTGATATTTTTCACGTAAAATAATTCTGAAAGTCATGCAGTTTATCTACTTTTCAACATGTAATTTAATCACCAATAAAAAATGTGTGTATGAACATTGTAATTCATCCTGTGCGCTTTGACGCATCTGTCCAACTCATAGATTTTGTAAATAAAAAATTAAAAAAACTAGAAACCTTTTTTGACCGTATTGTGGAGGCAGAAGTTTTCCTCAAAATGGATACGAAACAAAATATCAAAGACAAAACGGTGGAGCTCAAACTGCATGTACCAGGCCGTATCATCTTTGTTTGTGAGACTTCCAAGACATTTGAAGAGAGTACGGATATGGCTATAGATACCATGTCTCGCCAGCTCAAAAAGCAAAAAGAAAAGACAAAGAGTTATTGACGTTGAAAAATTTGTTGACAAAAAGAGCGCTAGGGTTTTGTCAAATAAAAATATGTTGCTATTATTGCGTCCCGTTTGTGAAAACGGGACTTTTTTTATGCGTTTTTTGAATGACTGTGAGAAATAAGCCGAAGTAGCTCAGCTGGTAGAGCTACTGATTTGTAATCAGTAGGTCGGGGGTTCGATTCCCTCCTTCGGCTCTTTAGGTAAATTAGTAAGTGTAAATGGCAATTGGGCAGGTAGTCAAGTGGCCAACGACAACAGACTGTAAATCTGTCCTCTTCGGAGTTCGGTGGTTCGAATCCACCCCTGCCCACACACTTAGTTTTTTACTGCTCTTTGATTATTTAATGCGGGAGTAGCTCAGTTGGTAGAGCGACAGCCTTCCAAGCTGTAGGTCGCGGGTTCGAGCCTCGTCTCCCGCTCTTT
>CAIXBT010000143.1 GCA_903917755.1 uncultured Bacteroidota bacterium | reverse complement strand
GAGAACTGGCCGCACTCTGCATGGTTATATGTAGCACCGATATTGAATGTATCTACCATCGTGGATCCGTTCTGAACGAAGTGCTGATAGGCTACTATTGAATTTTGAAATGGGACGTATTCATCGGCATTGCAATAAAGCAGATCGACAGTCGAGGTAGGCGACCAGTTAAAAACATCATTCTGTTTCAGCAACATCCTGATATAATTAGTACTGTCATTCTGCAATGAGTCTATCTGATCTTGTCTCAGGATATGCTTAGGCACTAAAGGCATATGGCCATCGATAGTGACACCTCTGTTATTGCCGTTGAATAGCGGTGGCAGCACGCTATCATAGGGATACACCATGATGTCGGAGTCGTTTGTGAAGAAGTGATAAGCCTTATTATATCCCAGTAGCAACTCAGGCAGATACGATGGATCCACATAGTTGCTATCTGAGAGTATCATATTGACCATCGTGCCGCTCATGTCATAATAGCCTGATATACCTGCTGTGGCAGTCACATGCATCTGCGGGGCCAGATAGGTCTGGATATATTGATGGGCAGCGAGAGATGCATAGGCTCCTTCTGATATTCCTGCCAGAAACAGCTGCTCATCAGGCGATGCCCCCATGGTATCTACTATTTCTTTAGCAGCGCGTATCATATCGACCACAGATGTGGCTTCGCTCTGCAGATGCAGGAAGGGATGCAGCCCCGGTCCGTCGCCGAGTCCTATACCGTCGGGCATCACTGTGATATTGCCCATCGAGCCGGCAGCCATACCTACATACCACTGGCTGTTATAGCTGTATCTGGATGGTGCATCAGCTTTGCGGATTATATTATTATGCTGGAAACTAAGTATAGGCACTTCGCAAGGTGTTCTCTGAGGCACTATCATAAAGCCCGATGCTGTGGTAGGGATGCTATCCACATCGAATGTATTATAAGCCAGTTTATAGAGCTTCACATCATACGTTGTAGTGATGATACCGTTAGGCAGGCCTATAGAGGTCAGGATCGAATCTACCTGCAGCTTGGTAAAGTAATGCTGAAAGGTAGCGGTTATCGCATACTGCGCCTGAGCTGCCATAGACATGGATAAAATACAAAGAATGATGAGAAGAGATTTTTTCATGAATATTTTTTGATTTTGTGTAAAAGAACTACAAAAAATTCTGTTTTCGGAAAAAAACATATGGATTAACAAATATATATTGAGGCAAAATAAAAAAGCGAGACCGGATGATCTCGCTTCTATAATTAATTTAAAATCTGTTGATTATTCGACCTCGCCCATGTGAACCAATATACGGCCACAGTGCTCGCAAGTGATGATACGACGCTTAGAACGTATCTCCGCTTGTCTTTGAGGTGGTATCTTAGCATAGCATCCTCCGCATGAGTCACGGAGCACCGCTACTACTGCCAAACCGTTGCGATATGCACCGCGAATACGGTGATATGCTTTGAGCAGACGCTCTTCTACTTTTTTGGCTGCTTTATCTGATTCTTTCTTGAGTTCTTCTTCTTCTTTCTCAGTCTCGG
>CAIXBT010000142.1 GCA_903917755.1 uncultured Bacteroidota bacterium | reverse complement strand
TCAGCTAATGAACAGCAGGTGTCTTTCTATCAGGATAGTGTAGATCTGAGCCATTCTCATACCATGACCTTTGATTATACGCTTTCCTCCGGATCACCATATTTTAGCCCTGCCTGTTTTGGCCCTTGTACCTATACTTACTTTACATCCATCACTGCCCAAATATTGTTTACCTCAAATGGCACGGTAACCTTATGGCAGCAAACTATTAACGGAACTTCCACATGGACCAGCGGGGCCGGGGCGGCCTGGCACACCACTACTGTACCTGCAGCGCCTATCCAAACATTAAGCCAATCAATCACATTGCCTACACTGACTGCACCCGGCAGGCTGCGGTTCCAGATCACAGCGACAGCGATCGACTCTGTCGGGAATGTCAGCAGCCCACAGTATTATCCCCTGGGAACATTCGGTATAGACAACATCAGAGTGCAATAATTCTTAGATCAGGAGCTTCTATAATCAGTTCACCCTTTTTTGGGTTTAATTCCAATGCATTTTGATCCTGCTAAACAACAACGACAAGGGGCTAACCTTCGTCATGGATAATAAATGCCAGCATTTCGTAGGGGCAACCCTTGTGGTTGCCCTCGATAGAATGTGTTACATGTCCGCCAGTCCAAGCGTCGTCGCTTGAACTCATATCCGCTATCATTTATATCACAATCCTCAGATCATTTATTATTGGGAAATTGTTTTTAGAGAGGTTGTTACCCGATAAGTATGACCAAACATTGAATTTATAATATCATGTGTAGCAGCTAACTGAAAAACAGACAAGGCCCCTTTTTTTATGTTTAGCAAAACAATTCTAAAAACAAATCTAAAAACAAGCCCTTTTCAACTCATTAAAGAGCATAGAATAAAGCTAAATTAGCGTAAATTATATTTTATTTGCTATTTTTGCAATAAACTAATTGTTAAGAGAATTGCATGGATCGATCACGGGAGCATTTATAAAAACAGATGGTTTCGAAAAGATCATCCTTGCTGTTCTCATATTATCAAAAACATGACTCTAATCAACCACCAGACTGATCAAAATTAATCTGTGTGATTTATGACAACGTTTTTTGTGATGAAATTACAGACATCACAAAGAGAATATTTTGCACTACTGATCAATCCTTGTTTACTAAATTATATGCGATTTATAAATAACATTTATCCTCCCGCATACTTGTGTACCAAAGGGTTTTGATGTGGTCCGGCATTCTGAATTTATCAATTCATATTCATCGTTCTTTCACATTTTGTATTTCTAAGATCGCTCTCTATTTAATGCATTGTATTGCATTCTGCGACATCATGATTTCATTTTCATGACCCCTTTCGAAGGGATGAGAACGGACAGTGTGTTGATCATTATCAATCATTCATTCATCTGAAGCTAGTCATCTCTATTCAATGCTGCAATCTCTCTATTTGCAGTGACAAGTTTTTGGATCACCACCTTATTGATAATGATATGAATACTCAAATTCACACCCTAAAAAGCCCAATAAAATTCTTGATCATTTCCATATCCCTTTTGTTTTCGTTCGCCCCTCATATGCAGGCGCAGACAGACAAAAAGATATTGTCCGAAAAGATCAGGAAGGCTACTGAAGCATCAGAGAATGCCATAACATTCATAGAGAATAAAGGTCAATGGCCCGGCCACGTATTGTATCGTGCAGATATACCGGGTGGTCAGATGCTGGCGACACCGGAAGGAATGCTGATAGGCAAATATGACCCGCAAAGCATATCCGCTATTTCAAAATATGATGCACAGGTCGAAGAGATCCAGAAAGGACTCAGCCCCGAAAAGATAGCCGCAAAACTCGGCCCTGCCCCGAAACTCAAAGGGCATGGATGGAGATTTAATTTCGTGGGTGGCAGTCTGGCCAATCCGCAATCTATGACTAGGAGTGGCGAAAGTAAAGACTACTTCAACTACCTGATCGGAGATGCGTCTACCTATGCTACTAACGTGCACGGATATAGCGAACTGGTATATAAGAATGTATATCACGGTGTGGATGTGCGCTATTACACCGCATCAAACGGTGATCTGGAAAACGATATCATAGTATATCCCGGTGGCGATGTCAAACAGTTGAAACTGCATATAGATGGTATCGATGCACTTAAAATAAACAGCGAAGGTGAATTGGTACTGCCTACGAGCATCGGAGAGATCACTGTGCCGAGCCCTGTGAGTTATCTGAAAGATGAACAAGGTATCATAGCAAAGATCGATGTGAAATATGAGATGAACAGCGGCAATATCATCTCGTTCAAAATACCTGAATATGACAAAAGCAAAACACTGGTCATAGACCCTATCGTGATGCGCTGGGCATGCTGGATCAGCGGAAATACAGGTGGTGTAGATGCCCACAACCACGGTATAGATGTGGATGCCGCAGGCAATATTTATGCTACCGGAAGATATGGCAACAACATGATCACCGTGGGTGCATTTCAAACTTCAAATGCAGGCTCGAATGATGTTTTCATCAGTAAATATATAGAGCCTGTAGTACCCGGAGGCACAGGTCAGCGCGTATGGCAGACATATATGGGCACATCGAGTTCGGATAATCCATATGCTATGAATATCGGCTTGGATGGCAATCTATATATAGTGGGTGTGACCAGTGGAAATTACAATAAGACCTATGGAACCGGCTACCCTACTGCGAGCTGGACTCAAAGGACATGCAGCGGATCTATCGGTCAGCAATGCTGGATAGCCAAAGTGAGTCCCGCAGGTACATGGGCTGTAGTAAGAGAAATAGGTTCCGCATCAGCAGATTTCAGTCCCACACTATGGGACCTGCGTGTGATACCTACCGGTGCTTCTACATTTGATATGGCAGTGGTGGGAAGTGTGACACAGAGTTCAAACTCTACCGATGGTGATATCCCTGCAGCGATCACTCCCGCAGGTACAGCCAAGACAGGCACAGGCGACCTGAATGGATATGTATTTCGTATCTCCAGCGACCTGAACACTATCGTTTGGGCACGTCAGTATACATCATCAGGTAATAACAATGATCAGTACAATATCGCATCAGTAGATGCCGCAGGAGATATCTATATGTCTGGCTACACAGCCGGTGCATCCGGGATCTCTTATAACAACCCATCAGGCCAGACAGCCCGTGTAGGTTCGCAAGACGGCTGGATGATGAAAGTGGCAGGTGCTACAGGAAATGCATTGTGGTCGAGATATTTCAATGCGAGTGCGGGCAATAACATGTCCATCCTGTGTATGGAGTTTAACCGTGCTAAAACAAAATTGATCCTCGGCGGTATCACATCAGGAGCCGCTACTTATAATATCACAACGGCTACTGCCTATGCAGGCGGAACCAGTGACTTCATAATAGCATCTGTGCCGGTGACAGGAGCCGCTACTAACTGGGGTACCTATTATGGCGGTAGCCTGCAGGAATATAACATGATGGGATTGAATGTGGATCAGAACGATGACATCTATGTGCTCGGTTATACTTACAGCAAAAATATCGCAACAGTAGATTATCCTTTGGAAAATTCATCATACAATTCTAACACGGGCGACCGTCAGGCTATCTTCTTCAAACTGGCCGGTACCAATGGTGCTAATGTTTTGTACAGTACATATATGGGTGGCTCGGGAGATGACTATGACCCGCTGGGAGAGAGAGGTATCAAGTTCAGCAACTGTCGTATTTATCTGTGTATGACTGCTGCCTCAGCAGATTTTCCACTCACGGCAGGTACGCTGACATCGACCAAAACATCGAGCGGATCTACACTCGACCCGCTGCTGGTCAGTATGTCAAACCCTCCCGACCTTCAGGGCAACTCGATCACAGGCGGTGGTACACAAACGATCACCTGCGGTCAGATACCAGCACAGATCACTGCCGGAGTTCCTACTTATATCATACCTACCATTATTCGTAACAATACCAATCAGACCAACGGCACAGTGGGTGCTTTCCCGAACGGAGTGCCGCCGATCAATAATTATCAATGGCAGATCAGTGTCGATACAGGTTATACATGGACTAATATTCCCGGAGCCACTGCACAGAACTATACACCAAGCAATCTGAATGTAACAGGATTGGTCAAGTTCAGAAGGATCATAAACGGTGATGCCTGCAACCGCTCTGGCGATACACTGGCAGTGGTAAACATCACAGTGAACCCAACATCACCGGCACCAACCATTTCCAATAACGGACCATTGTGTGCAGGCCTGACACTACAGTTGACAGCTAATACAGTAGCCGGTGCCAGCTACTCATGGACAGGCCCTAACGGATTCACCAGTACGCTTCAAAACCCTACGATCACCAATGTCACTACTGCTGCAACAGGTGCATATAAATGTATCGTGATCGCCACAGCAAATTCATGTCCTTCATATCCATCTACTACAAACGTAGTGGTAACAGGCACTCCGGCAGCACCTACAGCAGGCAGCAACAGCCCGATATGTGCAGGACAAACATTGAATCTGAGTGCGAGCGGACTGGGTGGTGCTACATTCAGCTGGACAGGCCCTAATAGTTTTGTCTCAGCAGTGGCCAATCCTAGCATCAGCAATGTGACATCACTTAATGCCGGAACTTATTTTGCCACACAATCAATAAGCGGCTGTGCATCTCCTGCTACAGCGGTAGCGGTGGTCATAAACACCATACCGGCACCTACAGGAATTTCTGCAAGCCCTAACCCTATATGCTCCGGCCAGAATCTGACATTGAGTGCTACTGCCACAAGCGGCGCTACACTCAACTGGACATTCCCCGATGGCGGCGGCACTAGCGGCAGCCCTGTAGTACGCAATGCGGTCACTACAGCAATGGGCGGCACCTATTCTGTCACACAAACATTGAGCGGATGTGTATCCGGTTCTGCCACAGTAGCAGTGACCGTATATGAGACACCGTCAGCACCTATGGCTACGGCTAGTCCGGTATCTGTGTGTACAGGTTCGAACCTCACACTGAATGCAACGGGTGTGAGTGGTGCAGTTTTCAACTGGACATATCCTGACGGCGGCGGCGCAAGCGGAAGTTCTGTGACAAGAAACTCCGTGACCAGTGTCATGGCAGGAACATACTCAGTGACTCAGACAGTGAACGGATGCGTATCTACTGTACCGGGTACTGTGGCAGTGACCGTCAATCCGCTGCCTATCGTATCTGCAGGAAGTACTGCTTCAAAATATTGCTCAACTGGGACACTCTCGCTGACATCATCTGTCAGTGCGGGAACGCTTCCATATACATATAGTTGGACTGGTCCTTCATCTTTCGTCAGTGCTTTGCCATCTCCATCCAGGACCAGTGCCACACCTGCCATGTCAGGAGTATACAATCTGCTGATCACTGATGGCAAAGGATGTCAGGCTACAGCCGCTACTCCATATATCACAGTCAATCAATCACCATCTGTCACAGCCAGCAGCAGCAATCCATCGTACTGCACTGGCGGCACGATCAATCTATTCTCTACACCATCAGTCGGCCCTGCACCATATACATATAGCTGGTCAGGACCGGGTGGATTCACCAGTGTGGTGCAAAATCCATCTATCACCAATGTCACATCAGGAGCCGGTGGAGTCTATACAGTGGTGCTGACCGATTCAAACGGTTGCACAGCTACTGCATCCACTATTTCTATCGTAGTGTTCTCTTCCCCTTCAGTGACAGTGTCTAGCACTACTGCTACTTATTGTTCAGGAGCCACTATATCACTGACATCAAATGTGACAGGCGGTACTCCATCATTCGGATATAGCTGGTCAGGCCCGAGCTTATATACCAGTTCACAACCCGATCCAACCATACCAAATTCCACAGCTGCCATGTCAGGAGTTTATACGCTGATAGTGACAGACAATCATTCATGTACCGCCACTGCTTCAACAGCATCATTGGTGGTATATACATCACCAATAGCATCTGCATCGAGTTCGAGCAATGCATATTGTGAAGGAACAACCATCGTATTGAATTCTTCTGCATCGAGTGGAACGTCACCATACACATACAGTTGGTCAGGTCCTTTATCATTCAGCAGCAATCAGCAAAACACTACCAGACCTGCTGCTACCACAGGTATGAGCGGCATCTATTCTATAGTAGTCACAGATGCGAATCATTGCACTGCCACTGCTTCGACTAATACTATCACCATCAACCCCGGCTTCACAGTGAGCGCTACCAGCAACTCACCTGTGTGTGCAGGAGGTACATTAAATCTATATTCATCTTCTGCAGGTGGTACATCACCATTTGTATATAGCTGGTCGGCCACATCCTATACCAGTGCGCTCCAAAACCCTAGCAGAAGCGGCGCTAATGCAGCAATGGCAGGCTCATATAGCCTAACTGTCACAGACAAGAATGGCTGCTCAGGTACGAACGCTACTGTCGTGGTAGTAAATCCCGCTACCAACATCACTGTGACCAGCAACTCACAGGTATGTGCCGGAGATACACTTACACTCCTGGCTTCTCCGAGCAGCGGCACAGGTCCATTCACTTATATCTGGTCAGGACCATCATCATTCTCTGCCAGCATAGCCAACCCTTCGAGAAGTAATGCTGACCTGACTGACGGCGGTACCTATTTTGTGACTGCTACAGATGCGAACGGATGCTCCGGCACCGGATCTACATCAGTAGTGGTGAATCCATTGCCGGCAGTAGTGGCAGGTTCCACCAGCGTAGGATATTGTGTGAGCAGTACCATCTCGCTGAATGCCACACCATCGCTCGGCACAGCACCATATGTCACATACAACTGGTCTGGCCCATCAAGTTATTCAAGCAATCAGCAGAACCCAACTATTCTGAATGCATCTACGTCTATGGCAGGAAACTATTCAGTAATGCTGACCGATTCAAAAGGATGCAGTGCTCAGAGTTCAGTTTCTGTCGTTATATATACTAATCCTATTGTTTCCGCAGGTGTGAATCAAACTTCATGCAGCGGAGAAAACGTCCTGCTGGGTGGTAATCCTACTGCCTCAGGCGGCAATCCTTCTTATACTTATCTGTGGAATAACGGAGCCGCAAATACTCCTAATCCGACAGTGACACCACTTACTTCAACGACATATACAGTCACCGTGATTGATAGCAAATTATGTTCGACCACAGCGAGTTCGACCGTGACGGTCAATGCAAAACCAATTGCTAATGCAGGATTGGATCAGACCATTCCTTCATGCAGTCTTATCGGTACATCGATAGGCGGCACTCCTACAGCTACCGGCGGAGCATCTCCATACACATATCTGTGGGCACCGGCTGCAGGTCTTTCTTCATCCGGTACACCTAACCCGACCGTGAAAGGGATCGGAGCTACCACCACTTATACAGTCACTGTGACCGATCACAATAGCTGTACTGCCAGCGCTATGGTAACGGTGAATGTGACTGGCTCTTCACTTGCATTGAATATATCTGCAAACGGAACTAAAGCATGGTGCGCATCAGGAGCATCAGCAGTGACATTGACAGCCAATCCAAGCGGAGGTTCTACTCCATATACTTATAGCTGGACTGGTGCCAACTTAAGTACCAACAATGCCGTCTCAACCGTGGCTAACCCAAGTATAGCGGGCAGCTATCTGTACTCTGTCATTATCACAGATGCCACAGGCTGTCAGGCAGGCGATACCACCTCGATCTTAGTTTATCCTAAGCCATCTGCCAATGCAGGTGCCGCAAACTATAATATCTGTCTGGGAGATACTGTCACTATCGGTGGCAACCCTACAGCATCGGGCGGCACTGGTCCATTCACCTATGCATGGAGCAATGGTGCAGCCTCTGTCAGCGATCCATTGGTCAGCCCCGTTTCTAATGCTACATACAATGTGACCGTGACCGATGCAAACAGCTGTACTGCGAGCGCATCTTCTACCGTGACAGTGAGATCGAATCCTGTAGCTAATGCCGGCGCAGATGTGAACCTCCCGAGCTGCAGCCCTACAGGCATACAGATAGGAGGAAACCCAACAGCCAGTGGTGGCGCGGGTTCATATACCTATCAGTGGTCACCTGCTGATGCTTTGACATCAACAGCTGTCTCAAACCCAGTAGTGAAACTCATCAATTCAGATAAAACATATACTGTGACCGTGACAGACGGCAATGGCTGCTCTGCGAGTGCACAGATCAATATACATGTCATCAATAATACACCTTCGGTGAATATCTCTGCAGGAAGCAATACCGCCTGGTGTGCAGGCAGCGGAGGAAATGTGAATCTGACTGCTAATGTGACCGGAGGCACACTTCCATTGTCATATTCATGGAGTGGATCGTCTCTGTCTCCTCTCAATTCTCAGACAGCGACCGCAGACCCTAACACTCCAAACACATATACCTATTTCGTGACCGTGACAGATGGATTCAATTGCACAGCGATAGCGAGCAAAGCGGTAACTGTCAATTCAAATCCAACTGCTAATGCAGGCTCACCTAATTATACAATTTGTAATGGGAAATCTGTAGCCATAGGGGGAAATCCGACCGGCGCAGACGGCACTCAGCCATACACCTATGCATGGAGCGGCGGAGCGTCACCTTCATCCAATCCTGTCGTGAGTCCTGCATCTACTTCTACCTATGTAGTTACAGTATTTGATGCCAATAACTGTACTGCTACAGCGAGCACCACCGTGACAGTGAGGACAAACCCTACAGCAGATGCCGGTCTCGACAAAACAATGCCCGGATGTACTCCTACAGGATTGCAGATAGGTGGTAGTCCTACAGGTGCCGGCGGCGGCGGATCATATTCTTACACATGGTCGCCATCTGCGGGTTTATCATCAGTATCAGCAGCCAATCCTGCTGTGACAGGAATTTCTTCTGACGCAACATATACCGTGGTCGTGATGGATGTGAACGGATGTACTGCCAGCGATCAGATGAACATGCATATCATCAGCAATAGTCCTTCGGTGAATATCACCGCAAGCGGAAATACGGCATGGTGCGCAGGCAGCAACAGCAGTGTAAACCTGACTGCAAATGTAACAGGCGGCACTAACCCGCTCTCCTATAGCTGGAGCGGT
>CAIXBT010000141.1 GCA_903917755.1 uncultured Bacteroidota bacterium | reverse complement strand
TGCGCTCTTTTAGTGCCTCCAGCACTACTTTGGACTTGAAGTCCCCTTTGAATTTTCTACGTGTTTGTTTAGCCATTTGACGGTAATTTAAGATGAAAAAATCTATCTTAACTACCTGTCCTAATTTTGGGGGGCATCATATACTTCGATGATAAAAGGTGGGTCAGTTTCATGATATTCTCCACCCTATGCTTTATCATTGTTAAATTAAGGTCATGTAATAGTCCACATGGCTTATTCGTAAATCGCACCTATAGCGTTATCAGCAAAAGTTCAGATTGGGTTGACGATATACAGTGGTCAATGCTTCCTGTGCTTTTACCCTAAGCCCCCATTTGATTATCTATTTTTAAATTTCGGCTTGTAAAAGGAGTTCATGTCTGACGAGTGATCACTGTTACCCCAGGGACATTTGAATCCATTATCAGCTTTTTTGCGAAATATAAATCCTACGGTTAGTTCAAATGCCTCTTTTGTTTGTCCGGCTAAACCGAGGTATGGAAAGTCTGCCGTAAATCCAACATAATATTCGTCTCCTCTTTTGTTATTTCTTTCGAGCCGTCCATTATGAGTTATTCCTATGATTATTGCGTTTGTATTTGAACTATACTGGGGGGCAGCCAGACGATGGAGTATTGAAAAGGTAAGAGGGATCGGAATATTTCTTGATGGGCTAAATTTGAAATAAAGGTCAATACCACTATTAAGTTCATAAAACTTACCCTGCATTTCAAAAAATATGATTGGGCCGAACGACACATGATCTCCTGGCATACTCACTGAACTGCGATAATTTATTATCATTTTTCGAGACAGTCTGACCGTTTCAGTTTTAGATTGAGTTATCGAAATATAGGGCGATAGAATATGTGACAAAGAAAACCCTAACTCATTATACCATTTATCCTTTGCCCTAAAATTGTTCCATAGCAATAGACCAGCATCAATGTCACCAAATGGGCGAGTGGTTTGGGTTCCACTTTGTCCGATTCCTGATGTAGGGCTAATTCCATAATCCACGTTAAGCTGGTCTGTAAAGACGAGTTTGTCCCAGTTTACACCAACCGTGCTAAAATATCCCTTAAAACCTACGGTTAGTTGAAGCCTCGGCTCTCTATCGGATCTCCGCACCCTTATAGCAAAATGTTCTGCGTAGCTGAGTCCATAGCTGTTAGTAGTCAGGTAACCTTCACCCTCCGATTTTTGCATGGCGAAAGCACCCAGCGAACCTGCAAAGTCGCCCTTCTCATGGAATGAGGCACTTGCAAAAGCATAATATGTCGCCAAAGGACCTAAGAAAACTTTCCCGGGAACGTTGGGCCACTGTGACCTATAGGTGGCGGCCAATTCATATCCTCCCCGATATCCCGTATATGCCGGGTTAAAATAGTATTGATTCAGGTTAAATTGTGAAAACGTTGGATCCTGAGCAAAAGAGTACTGCGCATGGTACATTATCAGCACCACAACCATCATTTTCAAAAGCCTGCTACCAGCCATATTAATCTTATTAAATGTTCTATATTCCATTATTAGCGGCATGAATATTAAATGAAGATTCGACACTCAACATTCCATTATTCGTTGTTATCTTATCAGTGTAATACTTCCTATTCTTTTGGTCCCGCCCCCTTCATCTTTTTGATATGTCATACCAGGCCATATTTCTCCGTCGATAAAAACTGCATCTACCTTCCAGACATAAACATCCTGTGCACAGGGGACACCTAAATAGGTTCCGTCCCAACCCTCGACTGGTATAGTATGATCAAGTAAATCGGACTGCCACAATAATTTACCCCACTTATCAAAAACCTGAGCGTGATAGTTCCGCATGCCGATGCCTATGGGTTTCCATATTTTAACCAATGTGTCAAAACCACCATAATCCGGTGCTAGTGCATTAGGTACATAAAGCGCCTTCTTTAATACGGTTACAATTTTGATTGCTGTATCCCGACAGCCATAGTCTGTAATAGCGGTCAGCATCACATCAAAATTGTTCACCGCTTCAAAACGATGTTGTGGGTTGGTGTCTGTAGAGATGCTGCCATCGCCGAAATCCCAAATATAATGAGTGGCATTAGCAGATGTGTTTGTAAATAACACTGTGCCATCTATCGGATAAACAGTCGAGTCTTGGGTATATCCAAAATTTGCCGTAGGCATGAGATGCACCTTCACTGTATCTGTGAGCATTATCGTATCACCACAAGCAGAATAGGAGTATGCAAATATCGTGACGGTAAATCTGCCTGTATCGGCATAGATATAGGATACCTGATTGCCAGTTTGCTGCAGGGTGTTACCCCTGTCACCAAAATCCCAATTATAGCTAAGCGCATCTGTCGCATTGGCCGTAAAAGCGACAGTGAGGGGCTGGCATCCCTCCGCAGGATTTACATCTATCGAACTAATCTTTGGATAGGGGTATATTTCTATTGGTTTTGATATCGTATCATAGCAATGATAAATATTTGATGCCACAAGACTGATATTAAAACTGCCTGCTGCATTATAGATCGCAATCGGATTTATGTTTGTAGACGTAATTCCATTACCCAAAGACCATAGATAGCCATTCGCTCCGGTGGATTGATCAATGATCTGTATCCTAGAAGGTAAACCGCAACTGTAGGAAGCTGGTAATGTAAAATCAGCATATGGCTTAGGGTATATAATGATATTACCTATAGCTGTATCGGCGCATTGATTCGTAGAAGCTATTAGCGATACGATATAATTGCCGCTGTCAATATACGTATGTCCCGGATTTGGGTTGTTGTCAGTATTGCCGTCGCCAAAATTCCACAGATTGAAGAGTGCACCTTGAGAATGATTTTGAAACAAAGCTGGCTGCGAATTGACGCATTTATTGGTATCAGAAAAGGCAGCAATTGGCACGGGCAATATATGTATAGGCTTGCATAGTGTGCTACTGCATCCTGCACTGGATGAAATACTCAGGCAAACCTGCAATATACCAGCAGTATCATATGCATGGGTTGGCGATGTTATAGATGATGAGTCTCCGTCTCCAAAGTGCCAGTTATATCCCATCACAAAGGTGCCTGCCGCTATACTTGAAGAGTCTTGAAACTGAACTACAGATCCTCTACATATATTATCTATAAAATCAAAATTTGCTATTGTACCAGCGTTTACTCTTATAATCTGAAAAACTGTATCAAAAGAACAACCATCGTTTATGAAAAGAGCCACAATATGATTTCCGGCAGCGAACGTGTGGTTGACGGTGCTATGCGGGGCTACTACCTGCCCTGCGCCGGTGCATGTATGTGATACCGTATCATATTCAAAACACCAACTTGCAGTAGTTCCGCCGCTGGAAAAATCCGTAAAGGTTACAGCAAGTGGAGCGCAACCTTGAGATATGGATGATGTAAAAAAAGCATTTATGGTATTGGGGTAAACTATTACTTGCTGTGATGTTGATGAATCACCGCAATGATTATGTGCAGTTAAGGTAATTTTGAAGGTATCAGGTATAAATCCAGTGTTACTAAAGAAATGAGTTGCATTATTCCATATAGGTTGAATAGGATTCGGATGAATCACTAATGTCGCGCCGTCACCCCATTGGACGGTAAGAGAATCGGGGTGTCCAAATACCAGCCCATTTGCAGCAATAGATACCGGCGATGGTGAGCACAAAACTGATTGAGCAAGCACAAAACCAGGGATTGGCTTAGGGTCCACTCGTATGTATGCAGAAGCAATAATCCCCGGACAGCCCGAGGCTAAAGGCTGAATAGAATATAGTATTATACCTGTATCTCCAATCGGGCTACTATTGGTTAGATACATTGCCGGAATTGAGGATGTACTGCCATTCAGAATTGCGCCTGTTATATTTACTGCTGTTCCTGACCAGATATTTGAGGTGTTTTGAACAGTTGATAATATATTTACAGGTATAGAATTACTTCCACTACAGAGCGTCTGTGAGTCTGGGCTAAGTGTAATTTGGGGTAATGGACGAACTATTACTTTAAAGATTCTGGATGGTCCGGGACAATTATTTGCCATTGGAGTGATAAGAAAAGCTATTGTGTCAGGAACGTTTGAAGAGTTTGAAATGACTTGAAGAGGTATCGTATTCGAGTTGCCTGATAAGATATACCCTGAAGCACTTGCTGGCCCCGATCCAGACCAACTAAAACTGGCTCCTGCTACATCGGAAAGAAGAATGATTTCAGCTAGCGTATCATGAGAGCACACCGATAGTAATGTGTCTGTATTGGTAACGTGAGGTGTTGGCTTAATGGCTATCCCATATTGATTTTGGGGACCGGAGCATCCGTGAAAATTACAGGAAACCACATAATCTACAGTTTGCAGTGTATTACTGCTGTTAGTAAGAAGCTGGGCAGGGATTGTATTACTTCCGCTTAACGTAGCGCCTGATACGGCAAAAGGCACTGTAGCCACCCAGGAAAACACAACCCCGGAGGTACTGCTCAAAACAATGACTTGTTGTGATATGCTGGACGAACAAATGGATTGGTTTGGAATGGAAAAGCTAATTTGTGGTGATGGATTGACTAATACTGTTATGTTAGTATTTTGGCCTGGACATCCATTGCCTGAAGTAGAAATCGAGTATGAAACGGAATGAGGTATTGAATCAATATTAACCAAGGTTTGATAAATAGAATCTCCTGAACCACTTGACGCACCTGATATTTGTGGGGGGAAGGTAGCAACCCAGGAAAATGTAGTTCCTACCACGTTTGATGTGAGATGCATTATAGCATCAGTCGCAGAGCATATTGTATCTGACACTAGTGCTATGGTCAAGTCTGGAGTGGGGTAAACCGTTATGTGATAAACAACTATAGCTCCTGGACAAGCTACACCAGATGTAACTGCCAGAGCGCTATAAGTAATTGTTAGGGGTTGGAAAGTAGTATTAGATAAATTTTGGGCGGCAATGATTGTTGTACCCGAAGTAGTAGCACCAATAATACCTAAGGGGACATTTGCTGTCCAACTGATATTTGCACCTAGTGTTGATGAAGTAAGATTAACTTGTGTAGTTGTCGTCCCAGAGCAGATCGTTTGATCGGCGATAGAAAACAGTGCACTTGGTGCAGGGTTTACGGTTATAGAAAAGTTCTGTGCAGTCCCCAGACAGGTAAGTGCTACCGGGGTAACCGTTATTGTGGCAACTAGAGGTGACGACGTGGAGTTGACTGCTGTGAACGATCCTATATTGCCTGTTCCGCTGGCTGCAAGTCCTATAGAGGTAGTATTGTTCGTCCAGGTATAGCTGGTGCCTGTCCCTGTAAAGTTTACAGCAGTAGTAGGCGAACCATTACAGATCACCTCATTGGCCGGTGGAGTTACTGACGGAGATGGATTGACTGTGATCGTAAATGTCTGCGGCGGGCCGGTACAGGTTATTCCGCCACCGG
>CAIXBT010000140.1 GCA_903917755.1 uncultured Bacteroidota bacterium | reverse complement strand
GGTCACCGAAAACTGGCTTGACAATATGGTGCTGATCGCAGAAAGTGACGAAAAGATCGCAGCAGTACAACCCAAAATAAGAGCATATAAGAATCCTGAGTATTTCGAATATGCAGGTGCCGCCGGGGGTATGATGGACTGGATGGGTTATGCATTCTGTCGCGGCAGGATATTTGATACAATGGAGAAAGACAATGGTCAGTATAATGATTCTATAGATATCTTCTGGGCTAGTGGTGCATCTATGTTCGTAAGGTCTTCAGCCTATTGGGAAGTAGGCGGATTGGATGAAGATTTTTTTGCGCATCAGGAAGAGATAGACCTCTGCTGGCGCATGAAGAATCTGGGATACCGTATTGTGTTTCAGCCGGGCTCAACAGTCTACCACGTGGGAGGGGGCAGTCTGCCACAAGGCAATCCTACCAAGACTTTCCTTAACTTCAGGAATAACCTGATGATGCTTTATAAAAACCTCCCGCTCTCTCAGCTACTTTGGAAAATGCCTTTTCGATTCACACTCGATTGGGTAGCGGCTATCTATAGTCTCGCAAAAAATAAGAACACTAAAGATGTCAAGGCAATATTCAAGGCGCATAGTGATTTCATAATGCATTGGGGCGGCCTGATGACCAAACGCAAGGCCCTGCTGAATAAAAAACCTGACCTGCTTTACAGAAAATCTGTGGTCTTCCAGCACTTTGTTCTCAAGAAGAAATACTTCTCTGATTTCGGAGATTAATGATGCCCGATAAATAGGACCTATGGTATATCTACCTTTGGTCGATAGCATTCTACCTTTGTTCGGGATAATTTATTGATCATACTCACTTTCAATTACGATTTACTATCCTATTTTCGTATCATGGAAAATTTAGATGATAAACTAAAGCATTTTCGTTTTAAGATGAAGTTGCAAAAGCGTTGGAGTGACCTCGACGAAGTGGCACATGTCAATAATGCTGTCTACCTTACTTATTTTGAAGAGGCAAGAGGCTTTTATTTTTACGAAGCTTGCAAATGGGACTGGAAGGTGGATGGTGTGATCCTGGCAAATAATCAGGTGGATTATATCAGGCCTATATTATATCTTGATCCGACATATATCTATGTACGCACCAGCAAACTGGGTAACAAGAGTCTTGAGGTGCAATATATCATCACCAATGAATATGAGGACAAAAAGATACTGATGTCAAAAGGGTCTTCTGTATTGGTGATGTATGATTATAAAACGCAAAATTCGGTACCGGTACCTGATTATATCAGAGAAAGACTGAAAGAGTACGAACCTGAAGCATTCTAAAAATTAAACTCATCCACCATGTCAGCTATCAACCTAGACGCATTCAGAGCCAATAACACCATCGAAGCTGAGAAATTCAGAGGTATGGTAAAGAATAAGCTGCTCTTTAACCTGTTTATGCTGCGCAGCCTGCCGATGGGTTTTATCGCAGGGCTTAGTGTGAAGGAATTCACAGCGGAAAAATGCTCAATCGCTGTGCCATACAGATGGCTCAATCAAAACCCATTCAGCTCCACATACTTTGCAGTGCTGGCCATGGCAGCTGAGATGAGCACCGGAATGGCTGGTATGATGCATACCACTAATGCAAAACCATCCATAGCCATACTCGTGGTGGGACTAGAAGCTGAGTTTGTCAAAAAGGCTACAGGGCTTACGATCTTCACCTGCGAGGATAGCAATGAAATACTTAAAACAATAGAAGACGCTATCGCCTCCGGCGATGGCAGAACTGTCAAATGCACTTCGACAGGCAGGTCTGAGAGTGGTGACGTGATAGCTAAGTTTAATATAACATGGTCATTTAAGGCGCGAAGCAAATGATAGCTAACATAGACTCTCGAACTGTGATTTGTATTGTCTCATATCTCCTGTCTCCTGTCTAAAGTCTGCCTACCACACTTTTTATTCGGGGATTTCGTTTCTAATATTAGACAAGGTGCACACATTGTGGATATAAAGCCCCTAAATCAACCTTGTCTCATTAAACCTTAAACATAAATTTGTATGGAATAAATGTACTTATTAGGATCATTGTTTTCAATTAAAGCAAATCCCTGTCAGTTCACCATTCATCCATGCACAAACGGCTGCTAATTTTATTCTTCTTATGCCTGACCTACACGTTTAGTATAGGTCAGAGAACTATGGTTTACAGCGATCCTCATAAAGCCTATCAGGATGGTTTGGATCTGTTCAATGAGAAGAACTACCTCTCTGCCCGTCAGCGATTTGAAGAGATATACAAGGTACCTCATCACGCAGGTGGAAATATCGATCATGTGATGATGCAGAACCTTGAGTTCTATATCGCTGCCTGTGCCTCAGAGGCTAATGACAAAGACGCTGAGCGACTCCTTACGGACTATTACAAAAAATATCATGAGACGGACAAGCGTCGTTTGATTTACTTCTATCTTGGTAAGTATTATTTCCAGAACAAAAAATATACGGAGTCATCCGAATGGTTTGCCAAAGTAAAGACTGAGGACCTTTCTGAATCGCAATTAATAGAGTACAAATTTGATCTGGCTTATAGTTATTTTATCAAAAAGAAATTTGATGAAGCCAAGCCACTCTTCAGAGAGATCAAGGACAACAAAGAAAAGTACTTCTATCCGTCTAACTACTATTATGCATTCATCTGTTTCTATCAGAAAAATTATACGGAAGCTAAAAAGAGTTTCAAGGCCATAGGAGACTCAAAAATGTATGCTGCCGTGATACCCTATTATATGTCACAGATTCTTTTTCTAAATAAGGAATACGATACTACCATTGCTTATATCAAAGCTAATATAGACCGCTCTGATGTGATGTATAAAGATGAAATGAATCATCTCTTGGGCGAGGCTTATTTTCAGATATCAGACTATACCAATGCTATGCCTCTGATAGAAAATTTCGTAGCAAAAAACAACAAGGTTCGCAAGGAGGATATCTATGAACTTGGTTTCTGTCAATATCATGCTCAGCTATATGACAAAGCCATCACCAATATGATTCAAATGAACCTGATCAATGAGAAGATCGGGCAAAATTCTACTTATGTATTGGCTGACTGTTATATCCATACTAATCAGAAAGACAAGGCACGAAGCGCTTTTCAATCTGCCAGTACTACGGATTTTGACAAAGAGATAAAACAGACCTCTTTGTTTCAGTATGCCAAATTATCTTTTGAATTGAATTATAGCACGGATGCTATCACAGCTCTCGAAGCCTATCTTCAGGCTAATCCTGACGGCAGATATGCCGAAGAGTCAAATGAGATGCTCGCTACATCTCTCATCAAAACAAAAAACTATGAGCGAGCATATAAAATAATGGAATCACTCCCGACATTGAACCCGACCATGAAAGAAGCTTATGAGCGGGTTACATATTACAGAGCAGTAGAATTTTTTAATGATAAGAAATATGAGCAGGCTATCGATCTCTGTGATAAGTCACTTAAATTCCCTTCTATTCAGGAGTTCGCAGCTTTAGCCACATACTTGCGGGGCGAATCCTATTATCAGCAGCAGGATTATGACAAAGCGCTTGAGAATTATCAGTTGTTCAATCGGGCCATGAAGCCCTATATGGAGGAAAAGCTCGATCTATCGGAATTTCGTTCAGAGTATAACATCGCTTATTGCTATTTTAAGAAGAAAGAATTTCGTGCCGCCAGACATCATTTCAAAGCCGCTCTGGACAAAGCTCCTGATACTAAAGATGCAAAAGGAAAGAAGGCCTTCACCCCTGACCTATATATGAGATTGGCTGAATGCTATTTTGTGACCAAAGATTATAACAATGCACTGAATGCTTACGATAAGGTATCGTCAAACGGCTGGATCGGTACTGAATATGCACTCTTTCAGAAAGGGGTAGTGCAGGGACTGATGGGAAGGTATCAGGATAAGGTATCCACTTTGAATGCATTGATCGAATCGTATCCAAAATCGATCTATGTCGATCAGGCCACCTATGAGAAGGGTGAAACCTATACTGAAATGGATAATAATAATGCTGCCATCACAGCATATAACGAAGTCATATCGAGGTTTCCGACCAGTACTCTGGCACCTAAGTCGTTTCTAAAGATAGCATTGGCGCTTTATAACATGAATAAGAAGGATGAAGCACTGGACTATTACAAAAATGTGATAAAGAAATATCCGGAAAGTTCTGAATCCAAACGTGCGATCTCTGCTATCAAAGATCTGAGTGTGGAATTAGGCAGACCTGATGAATACGCCGCTTATACCAGTTCGGAGTCAGAAAAGGATTCTCTCACCTATCAGGCTGCTGAGAATGCTTATTCAAATAGTGACTGTATCAAAGCCATCCCATTATTTCAAAATTATTACAGCAAATTTCCCAATGGGATTTTCGTAAATGAATCTCATTACTATCGTGCTGAGTGTCTGCTGAAGAATAAGGCCTATCCGGACGCATTTGGCGACTATCAGGCCATTATCACAAATCGATATGCGAGGTTCTATGAGCGTTCACTTCTCAATGCCTCCGGTATCGCATATTATGAACTGAGAGATACTGCCAAAGCTTATGATCTGTACACACTTTTATCTGAGGCCAGTACTACTACGGCTAATACATACACAGCTACTCTGGGTATTTTGAAAACTGCCTTCAAACTCAATAAATATATTGAAGCATCTACTTATGCCGATAAGGTGATTAATAATACCGCCAGCAAAGAAGGTGATATACATGAAGCAATTTATATTAAAGCCAAATGTGCCTATTCTCAGCAGCAGAATGATATCGCATACCTGAATTTCAACAGGCTTTCCCTAGCCACGATAAGTGAGAGAGCTGCTGAATCAAAATACATGGTCGCAAAACTGCTCTACGACAAACAGGAATACAAAGCATCACTTGATACCTGCTTCAAACTGAAGGGACGATTTGACAGTTATGATTATTGGGTTATAAAAGCTTTCATCCTGATAGCTGACAATTATAATGCGATGGACAATTCTTTTCAGGCCAAAGCCACACTCGAGAGTATCATTGAAAACTATAAAGGAGATATGTCTTTGGTTAATGAAGCCAAAGCAAAACTGATCAAACTAGATGCAGATGCGCTGGATCGTAGCAAGATACTGACCATCATGCCGAGCGATTCGATAATATTAGAACAGGACCCAACTAACAAAAAGTAATGAAAGGCATTATTCACCATATTTTAAACCTGCACAGTATCAGATATGCTCTGATAGCGGTTTGTCTGTTGGCTGCATTTCATCCCGCACATGCACAGGGCACAACAGATCAGGTGATAATCAGCAGAGAATATGAGGGCAAAGTGAAAGAAGCAGATAAAGTATCTCTGGCGCCTAACATACCTGAAGAGAAGGAAACTACCCCCAAGCTGACCTACAATGTGCCTCAGAGGGATTTCAAAGACATATCTTTTGAACCGAATCCGCTCAAACCTCTCGGAATGAGTACCGATAAACTCGAAAAATTCAACTCGTCATATATCAAATTGGGATTCGGTAGTCAGCTGACACCTTTGGCTGAGCTGATGTATAATGACAATAAATCCAAGAACCTGAAGTATGGATTTTTTTATGATCATCTCTCACAATACGGGTTCCATATCAAGAATCAGAAATACAGTGATGACAAACTGGGTGCTTATATGAAATATTTCATGGGCAAGATGGAACTAGCTGCAGGCTTTGGGTTTCAGAATTTGCGTACTCATTTTTACGGCTCTCCTGACACTACATATGATGGCAAAGCGATCCTTCAGAACCTCCGCAACTATGATCTCAATGTGCGCGTCAGGAACACTCAGAAAACTAAACTCGGGATAGATTATTATGCATTGGTGCGTGGCAACTACATGCAAGAGACCTATGCAGGAGGCTATGAATATTTCGTGAATGGTAAAGTGGGCGGCAGCTATACATTAAAGAAGTTTCACTCTGTGTTTGCAGACTTTCAGTTCGATGTATCAAGTTACAATACCTCCGAGTCGAACCTGCTTAGGACTTTATTCTTTACCAAGGTAGGCTATGGTTTTAATAATGATGACTGGAAAGCAAAGGCTGCGATCACACTGGCCGTAGATAACAATACCGTGTATGCCCTGCCTGATCTGTATCTGGAGAAAAGGCTATATGAGCATAAGCTGATAGCATATGCAGGATGGGAGATCAGGTTGGATAAAAATTCATTCAAATCACTCTCGGAAACCAATAACTATATTAATTCGATCATAGATCTAAAGAACACACGGGTGAGTGATCTGTATGGGGGGCTGAAAGGTACCATTAATAATTTCTCATACAATTTACGTTTTGCTTACAGGAACGTAAACAACATGGCCTTCTTTTATACTAACTATTTTGACACTAAGCGTTTTTATGTAGCCTACGATCCCAAGGTGTCGGGTTTCAATGGGCAGATCGAACTGGGGTATAATTTCAAGCAGAATCTAAAACTCCTCTGGACCACCAATATCAATTCCTACTCGCCATCTGCCAATGAATATGCATGGTATGAGCCGGTGCTGAAAACTTCGCTTAAAGCTTCATATATAATAGAGAAGAAGATCATCATAGGTGCGGATATCTATGCTTTCTCAAATTATTATGGATTCCTTGCACCGGGCAATACAATGACCATTCATGGTACGGCAGATATAAATCTCAATGTGGAGTACCTGTTCAATAAACGTTTGTCCTTCTTCGGCAAGCTGAACAACATAGCTCATCAGCGCTATCAGGTTTGGGCTAACTACCCTGTCTATGGCATCAATGGACTGGTAGGTGCTAAGTTTAGCTTCTGATTTCAGAAAAAGTTATCCCCACCCCCTGTTAATAGAGTGTGAACAACGGTGAGCAACTCCAAAAGGGCACTTGTTCAAAAAGAGGTATCATTGCGCTGATTAATACTGCAATTGGATATAGCCGGCTACATACAGGATCTTCTTTGGGAATATGAATGCGTCATAATACCCGGTTTAGGAGGTATTATAGGTACCTATCGTCCTGCCGAAATGGTACTGGCTGAACATGTCCTCTATCCCCCATCTAAGTCATTGGCGTTCAATGAGTATTTGACCAATAATGATGCCCTTCTGATCAATTATATCCAACAGAAAGAACAGATAAGCTATTCAGATGCTGCCGAACAGGTAGAAACCTGGGTCAGAAAAACCCAAAACCTGCTCAATAATAATGAAGAGATATATCTGCCCAGGATCGGCCGTTTTCATAAGGATGTAGAGAAAAAATTAAGATTCGAGCCGGATACCACTGTTAATTATCTGGCTTCTTCTTATGGCTTGAGAAAGGTGGTGGCAGAGCCGGTGCTGCGGAGCAAATCAAATACCGTAGAGATAAAGGAGGCACATCGTGCATCTTATGATCTGCCGAAAGTAAACAGAAAATGGGCGATGGCAGCTGTCATCATTATGTTTCTGGCACTGGGCACAGTGATCAATCTGATGTATCAGGGAGTGGATGTAAAACCGCTCAACCTCAATGCCGCCAATGTTTTGGGATTTCTTGAAAATTTCGATAAACACGCCGAGATCAAACCTGAACCCAAAGCGAGCATCACTAAAACTATACCGCAACTCAATGATCTTTCAAAGGTACCTGTAGCCACACATATCGAGGAGCCTGTCAGTGAACCGGTAGCGACCACGACCAATGAGATCAAACCGATAACAGTCGTTGAGGAACCTGCCACAGAAGTAAGATCAACCGCCGGCAAAAAATACTATGTGATAATAGGTGCATTTAAGAGACGCGACAATTTCAAAAATGCAGAAACCTATCTGAAAGATAAACACCCGGGCGAGACGATATATGAAGATACTTCTCTCGAAAAGAAAAGGATCGGATTCTATGCGGGTGATAACTATAGTGAAGCTTGCGAGAAGCTGAAAGAAGCCAGAAAAGACCAACAGGATTACTGGTTGCTGGTAAAGAAATAAAAGCCTTTTTTCAAAAAATCTTACATCATTTATGAAGCATTGCATACTTGTGATTTTGCTATTGGTAATCGTGTCAGCCATTGCTCAGGAGAGGAAATTTCAGCATCCTGATGGAGAATATGTAACAGTAGATAAGGTCAAACTTTGGGTAGAGCAGGAAGGCAAAGGCGATCCGCTTATATTGATATCCGGCGGGCCGGGCGCTGCACATGCCGGTATGCATTCCTTTGATACATTAGCTGAATTTTGTCGTTTGATATTCGTGGACGGATACGGCAGGGGCAGGTCTGATGTGGCGAGGGACTTAAAAGAATATACCCTTGACAGAGATATAGAAGATATAGAGGGTGTACGCAAAGCGCTGAAACTGGAAACCATAAGCGTATTGGGGCATTCATATGGTGGGCTGGTGGCGCAAGGATATGCACTACGATATCCTTCTCATGTCAAAAAGCTGATACTCGCCAGTACCTTTCATAGTTTCGTGATGTGGCAGGAAAACGATGACAATTCTAATAGGGAGATCAAAGAAAATTATCCGGAAGTATGGGATACCTTGATGCTGCTGCGCGACAAAGGGCTTGTCTCTTCCGATACCGTTCATCAGGTCATATATGGCAAGGTGCCCTATGGTTTTCTATATGCTTATAATCCCGGCAATTTCCGGCATGGCATCGATCCTTCTTATCCTAACGGATTCAATACAGCTTTGTACTATCAGATGGTCGGCAAGGACGGAGACTTTATAGTAGGTAGTGATATTGGTACCTTTGACTATCGCAGACAGCTCAAAAATCTTCGGATGCCAGTATTGATCCTGGCCGGCAGGTATGATCGTGTAGCAGTGCCTAAGATGCAGATAATGTATAAAGACTATTGTCCGCAAGCCAGGTTTGTGATGTTCGAGCATTCGGGTCATAATCCACAGGTAGAAGAGAAAGGAATGCTCTTTGACCTTGTGAAGGATTTTATGACAAAATAGATGTGCTTTGAGTCCTGCTCAGGCCTTCAATTCAAATTCAAATTTGTTTTTCGATTTTTAATTTCTAATTAGCAGCCATGTCTCGTCTGTCTGTCAATATTAATAAGATCGCTTTGCTCCGCAATTCACGCGGGAGCAATATTCCTGACGTGGTGCAGTTCGCTAAGGACTGTGAAGCATTCGGAGCGCAGGGCATCACTGTTCACCCGCGTCCGGATGAGCGCCACATCAGACGAAGCGATGTGTATGAACTAAAAAAAGCAGTTACCACCGAATTCAATATAGAAGGCTATCCAGCTCCTGATTTTTTGAAAATGGTACTTGATGTCAAGCCGGAGCAATGCACACTCGTGCCTGATGAACCCGGTCAGCTAACCTCAGATCATGGATGGGATACCATCAAGCATACATCCTTTCTCACAGAGGTGATACAGGACTTGCATCAAGGGGGGATACGAGTTTCATTATTCATCGACCCCATCAATATGCTGATAGACGGCGCTAAAGAGACCGGCGCAGATCGGATAGAATTCTATACCGGGCCTTATGCGCATGACTATCATATAGACAGTGCAGCAGCCATCCGAGATTTCAAAGCGGCCGCTATCCACTGTCACGATATAGGCATAGGTATCAATGCAGGTCATGACCTGAACCTCGACAATCTGAAATTTTTCAAACAAAACATACCACAGCTGCTGGAGGTCTCTATAGGCCATGCACTGGTGCGTGATTGTCTGTATTATGGTCTGGAGAATACCATTCAATTATACAGACGGCAACTGGAATAAATCAATGATACAAATACATAAATTCATTAACGGTTTCGCCGAAATTTTTGGCGAAAAAGGGCAGCCATGGGAGATAACTAGATCTCTTTCAGACATGATACTGGCCCTTATTCCACAGCTGGACAATGACTATGTGGTGAAAGAAGGGATAGCTATTCATCAGTCTGCTACGATCGAGACCGGTGTGGTGATCAAAGGCCCTGTCATTATCGGTGAGAACTGTTTCATAGGAGCCAATGCCTATCTGCGCGGAGGCGTATATCTGGGTGCGAATGCCGGTGTCGGTCCGGGCTGCGAGATCAAGACATCTGTTATCTTTCCGCATAGCACCATCGCTCATTTCAACTTTATAGGAGATAGCGTCATCGGCAGCCATGTCAATTTTGAGGCCGGTGCCGTGGTGGCCAATCACTATAATGAAAGAGAGAACAAAAGGATATTTGCTTTCTATAACTCAAAGAAAATTGACACTAAAATCGAGAAATTTGGTGCACTGATCGGCGACTATACCAAGATCGGTGCTAATGCCGTTCTCTCACCGGGCACTATCCTCGCTCCTCATAGTCTCGTCAGGAGGTTGGAATTGATAGAACAAGTGTAGCTCTACCTTATAAAAACCACCTTCCCATTCTGCGTCGCACCGCTGCTCAGAGTAGCGCGGTAGAAAACAACCTCATCATCCGTATGAAATTTGACCTGATTGATGCCTCGGACAAGTTTCCGCTCATCGAGCGTCCTGCCAAGTGCATCATTAAATACGATCTCACCATTCTCCGATGTCGAGACAGAAAAGCCCTGCTCGTGGCTGACGGGATTCGGATAGAGGCTGAAGGTCACAGTGCTTTTTAGTGATGCTATGCCTGTAGTGTCTTTGATCGCAGTCGTATCAGGCGGGAAGAAGCGGGAAGCATTGAATGACCATAGATTGTTAGAGAAACTCCAATTGGGTGTTATAGCTGATTGCCCGCCAAAATAATACCCCAATCTTTTATATACAAATGCGCACCCATAAGCTGTGCTATCAAAAGAATTTTGAAATATTATTGGGCTCCATGTATTATTTGCTACATCATAAAGATAAAAGTCATCCCCAAGATTTAAGGTTGAAACATTATCACTTGTAAGTCCACCACCACCAATTAAAATACTATCAAATCCCCAAATAGTAGGGTAGCACCTCGGAAGGCCAGGCATTTTACCAATACTATCCCAACTATTACTATCAATCTTGTATCGCCATAAGTCACTAATCATGTTACCTGACAAATCATACCATCCTCCTATAAAATATGCTGAGTTCGGTGTACTTGTTGCTACTTGTTTAGCTGTTGCGAGTTGCCCAGGTTGGGTCATCATCTGTGTCCATAGGTTTGAAATAGGGTCATACTGCCAGACGTGGTTATCTTCACCAATGCATCCATAAGTGAAGCATACATACCCCTTGCCTTCATAGCTAAATGCACATGAAATATTTCTTGGGTTATCAGGAAAACCTGCCTTTTGAGTCCAGTTATCAATCACTGGATTATACTCCCAAAATGTAGTGTCACAATTATAATTGCTTACTGAATCAAGTTCAGTAAGGAAATACCCTTTTTCATTCAATACAAAACTCGTATATGAACTGGCAGGACCAAACGGCAAATTTTGCATTTGTCTCCAACTATCAGTAGGGATGTGATACTTCCATACGGTGCTAGTGCATGGAGCACCACCACCTAGTTGCCCACCTGCTACATAAAAGTCACTGTCGATCAAAAAATATCCACTTACGACTCTTGAAAGTCCATCCGGCAAAGGTGACAACTGCTGCCACACAATAGTATCTACCTGAGAGTATGCCCTGCCGGATATGGATAGGAGGATAAAGGCGAGGATGATTTTCAGAGATTTACTCATAGGCATAAATATATGGAATCTTATCCAACCACCCCGACCTCTCCCTGCTCAACTCAAGCGGTCTGGTCAGACAGCCAGTGTTGTGCTATCAATGATAGCGAGATATTTTTCCGGCTTAGGTCGAAAATTGAGATTTTATTATATTTGCATTATTAAGTCATGTCAGGTTTTTTCAGGAATGGGCAAATGAGTAGAGGTGGGAAAAGCACGGTTTATTTCTGTTTGTTGATATGAGTATTTAAAGCAAAATGTATTTCAATTATGCATTTTATTAAAACCTATAGGAGTTTTGTTTATGTTCAATAAATTGATCCTGTGCGTTATAGTTTTTTTTGAAAAAGGGGGGTTAAGCTGGTAAATATGGATTTTGTGTAATGTATAAGTGAAAAAAT
>CAIXBT010000139.1 GCA_903917755.1 uncultured Bacteroidota bacterium | reverse complement strand
TGGGAAGCAGTTCAAGTAGATCGGCCGACGCAACGCTCACGGCGTCAGGCTAGGCGCTCGCCGCAATCAAGCCACCTGCGGTGAGGCACGCTCACGAACGTGGCGGGTCCGGTCAGGTGAGCGGCTCGAAGCGTGCCGTGAAGTGCCTGAGGAAAGGCGGTTCGTAGGCTATCTTCACACCGCGTGCCTGATTGCGTTCTTCGAGTATATCATCAAATACATCTATCACATACTCGATATGGCTCTGCGTATAGACCCTGCGCGGAATGGCGAGGCGTACGAGCTCTGACTTGGCGGGTATCAGTTTGCCGTCTTCGGCGTATTTGCCAAACATGACCGAGCCGACCTCCACACAGCGTATACCGCCCTGCACATACAGATCGCAGACCAGCGCCTGCCCCGGAAACTGCTCTACAGGTATGTGCGGATACAGCGTCTTCGCATCGATATAGATGGCATGGCCGCCATAGGGCCGCAGTACCGGGATGCCTTTCTCATGCAGGTGCCTGCC
The DNA here is from genome assembly GCA_903917755.1 of uncultured Bacteroidota bacterium. GTDB lineage: Bacteria > Bacteroidota > Bacteroidia > Chitinophagales > LD1 > UBA1941. The sequence goes on along the minus strand of CAIXBT010000139.1, from coordinate 4,736 downwards.
GAGATATTCGGTGCTCTTGATCCTGTAGTGCAGATAGTCTTCGTCGAATATCTCTTTGAGGCCGATGGCTATGGCCTCCATGTCACGGCCCGACAGACCGCCATAGGTCGCAAAACCTTCGGAGATGATCAGCAGGTTGGTACACTTTTCGGCGAGGGCCTTGTCGCGCATCACGAGCAGCCCGCCCATATTGACGAGGGCATCTTTTTTAGCACTCATTACGAATGCATCTGCGAGGCCCAGCATCTCACGGGCTATATCGCGGCAGGATGTCTCCGCATAACCTGCTTCGCGGTGCTTGATGAAATAGCTGTTCTCCGCTATGCGGCATCCATCTATCACAAACAGGATACCGAATTCATTGCATAGCTCGCGCACCTGGCGGGCATTGTGCATGCTCACGGGCTGTCCGCCGGCAGAGTTATTGGTCACGGTGAGAATGATGGCGCTGATATTTTCTTTGCCATACTGCAGAATGATCTTGCCTGCCTGATCGGTGTCTATGTTTCCTTTGAAAGGCAGTTCGGCAAAGGGATTAGAATGCTCCTCGCTGATACAGTCGAAGGCCAGCCCCCCCGTGAATTCGATATTGGCGCGTGTGGTATCAAAATGCGTATTGCTGATGAACACCTTGTCGATGCCGCCGAGTATGCCATAGAGTATCCGCTCTGCTGCACGTCCCTGATGCGTAGGCAGCACATAGGGCATGCCCGTCAGGTCTCTGACCGTGCGCTCCAGATGTTCCCAGCTGTGCGCACCGGCATAGCTCTCGTCGCCCACCATCATACCGGCCCACTGCTGGTCGCTCATGGCAGAGGTGCCGCTATCGGTCAGCAGGTCGATATATACATCATCGCTGCGCAGCAGAAAGGGATTGTAGAAGGCTGTCTGGAGGGTCTGGCGGCGGTATTCGGGAGTGGTCATGCGCAGAGGTTCGACCATCTTGATCTTAAAAGGTTCAGCCAGTGTACGAGGTTTTTTCATCATAAAAATTTCGGCTAAGTTGCTGCTTAAGGCAAGCAGGGGGACTGAGCAAGGTCAAGCCGGATACTGATATTTATCATCATTTGCTGATGGGGATGCGATCTTACTTTTTATTCAAAAAACAGAAGATGCTTTTTAGGTCAATGGCAATACTTCTTCAGAAGAATGGCATTCCGGTAAATTAAGCATTGCATCGCCTTTTCAAATTGAATTAAGTAATCGCTAAATTCGTCTTTAAATAATACCATTATGAGATACAACTTACTATCAGCATTCATCTTTTTTTATGTTTTGGGTTTCAGCCAAACGAAGGGCGTGGCAGATGCCGTAATAACCGAAGAGCCGATAGTGGTCAACGATTCTGATAGAGTCTATCAGGTAGTAGAACAAATGCCGGAGTTTCCGGGAGGTGAGCAGGCAATGATGAATTTCATTCAGAAAAACCTGCAATACCCTATATTGGAAAGAGAGAATGATATTCAGGGACGTGTGATAATTGGATTTGTAGTGGAGGAAGATGGGTCGTTGAGCAATATACAAGTGAAAAGAGGAGTGAGTATCGGCATAGCCAAGGAAGCAGTAAGGCTGATTAAGTCAATGCCCCGATTCAAGCCGGGCAGGCAGAGTGGCAAGCTGGTAAGAGTACAGTATAATTTACCAATTGTGTTTAAACTGGCCGGAGATATGCCCAAATCCAAATAGTTGATCCAATGTTTGTGAGAAACTTTTAAGGTAAAATAAACAGTTTGTTTGATAAATAATATGCCATGTCTAAGTTAAGATGTCCCTGCGGTCATACGATAGTCGATCAGAGGGACAATATCCCTTACAAAGCAAGCTATAGGAAAGATAAGGATCTTGAGTCCTATATGTCCGTCGCAGATGAGATTGCTGATTTTCAAAAAGCCATAGAGACAGGAGAACGTGAAGAGTGGATTAAGAAATATTTTTCGGAAGACTACTTGGGCATCCATCCGTCTAATCTTGAGGTGATCCGGGATGTCATATCTGGATGGGATTTTCAATATCGGGGCGAAATGTTCCAATGTGAGAAATGCGGCAGAATAGCGATAGAGAAAGACAACAGTAATGTCTTTTCGTTTTTCAAACCGGATGATAATGATTCGAACGGCATTTTCGATATCAGTTAAATAGCCACATCGATCGCAGTTAATAGCCCTTTATTTCGTAATGAAAGCATGCAGCGAATACTTGAGATAAAACACGAACGACAGATCGTAGGGCTGGATGTTTGTCGCTACGAGATGCGGATAAGTTTGATAGATGAAATCAAGTCTGCCGCCTACCGAGAAGCCTTTTTTGATAGCGATATCGAGTGTGGTGATACTCCTGAAATTGATATTGTCGCGCTGGTCTATCAGTGCATAGTGTCCTGATAGTTCCCAGCCCAGTATCTCGGGCTGCACCATGTTGATAGTCTCAAACCTGAGCGGGTAGGACTCTATGCGGATCTTGAGCCGGGTCGATGGCCTGATGGCAAAATTGTCGCGCTTCACGATGGTCAGCGAGAGATAGAAATCCGGCAGTATGGCCTCAGATGCTTCGATGGTCAGCAGTTTGCTGTGAATGAATTTGTAACTCAAGCCCACACCGAGATTGCCGCGAAAGAGTGTTTTGCGCAGCCATGAGTGTTCCTGCTCGGAGAATACAAGCACCTTGGCATTGGGCGAAAAGCGATAGAAATAAGACTCCGTAGAATAGAATTCCCGCTCTCTGAGCACGCCGCTGTTATTGGTATATCTGAACATCGGCGCTATGTCCCAGTTATGCTTCAGATGGCGTCCGTTCCAGTCAGTGCTGGCGTTGAATCCGTATGTCCTGAAGTTGCCCGCCAGTATCTGTCCGCCCGCAGCCACAGCACCGGATATCGTGTCCTGAGCAGAGAGCAAGGATGGTATCAATAAAATGAAAAGCAATATTCGTTTCATGCTTGTATCAGCAGCCGTTTTATTTCGGGCGCAAAGATATTTTTCCTTGCTTAATAAAAGGACTTTTCTGAATAGCAATAGATTTTTCACCGCAGCGTCGCAGAGAATACATTAACCACATAGAATCATAGAAAACATAGAATGATGAAACGGCTGTTGACCCCCTGCGGCATAAGCGTAAAATCAAGTTGTTTCTATTTATTTTATTCCTTATTTTTAGAATTGATAATCAATATGATACGTTCAATATGGTTATCCATTGTTTTTGATATTTTGTGACTTTAATCCATATTTGTTTACACCATGTTTACACCAACAAATCAAATGTATGAAAAATACAGCATCTATTAAGCCCATATTATACATTCATAAGACACTGAGTAATGGAAAGCACCCTATCCTTTTGCAGGTCATTAAAGATCGAAAAGTTAAGAGAATCAGTTTAGGTTATTCAGCATCAAAAGGGGAATGGGATTTTAAGAATAGTAAGCCTACAAAAAAATATCCATACCAGATAGAACTTGCCGCTGTTATCAAAAAGAAAGAAGCTGCTATTGCAAAAGAGGCAATGACTTTAGATTTAGAGACTGAAAATTTTACAGCCGAAAGACTGTTAAGCAATGTAAAACGCAAAAAGTGTTATGCTACTGTCTTAAAGTACTTCGATGAAGTGATAGCCCAAATGAAAAAGGCTAATCAAATAGGCAATGCCGAAGTATATACACTTTCAAAAAATACAGTAAAGAAGTTTACAAATGGAGTGGATTTAAGATTTAATCAGATTGACTATTCATGGCTCAATAAATTTGAAACTGAATGTGTAGAAAGGGGGTGCAAGGAAAATACAATTTCAAATTATCTGAGAACCCTTAGAGCCTTATATAACCGTGCTATAAAGGAAAAATTAATATCACTCGACACCTACCCTTTCAGAGAGTATAAAATTGGCAAACTTAATACAGCCACACAAAAGAGGGCTTTGAAATTGGAGCAAATAGAACTTATTGAAAAATTAGAGTTAGAGCCTAATAGCCGTCTATCTTATTCAAAAAATATCTTCCTTTTCAGCTATACTATGGGTACTAACATGGTAGATATAGCAAACCTCACATGGGAAAAGGTAAGAGATAAGAGGGTACAATACAAACGGGCTAAAACTGGCAAAGAGTATAATATAACTCTTACTGATAAGGCTATGAAAATAATAGATCAATACAGGACACTTCAAACTGATAAATATATCTTCCCTGTATTCTCAGAGCATATACACCATACAGCACAACAGAGAAACGACCGATTGCACAAGGTAATGAGGCAAACAAATGACGACCTTAGAGAAATTGCGAAATTGTGCCACATAGAAGAGAATCTTACAACTTACGTGGCCAGACACTCGGCGGCTACTGTTTTAAAGCGTATTGGGGTATCTACGTCCGTAATTAAGGAACTCTTAGGGCATGAAACAGAAGAAATCACACAAACTTATCTTGATAGCTTTGAAAACACTGTTTTGGATGCTGCTGTAAATCTTCTATGACTTTATTAAGTTGAGACATTTATACCTAAGATTAAATTTCTCATAACTTACTCTTTTATAAATTTACCGATAAATTTCTTGTCGCCAGTATTGATTTCACAAAAATACATACCTGTGAGTAAAGAAGAAACATCGATTTCGTGATCACTTCTTGGCAATGCAAATATACGAGCTGTCATGTCGAAAATGGATAGTGTGGCATCTTGTGGAAGATTGTTTATGTATAGTTTATCAGTGGCAGGATTGGGAGAAATAATATAACTATT
>CAIXBT010000138.1 GCA_903917755.1 uncultured Bacteroidota bacterium | reverse complement strand
TAATTGAATTTCACTCCAGGATCACTTTATACTAGGTCTGTAGAGACTCTCTGAATGATGGAGCCAGTAATCTTTGTCAAAAGTTTGATGTTTCATTTTTTGTGCCAGAAACATCTCCATCTGGTCGGTATAGTGCGGGCTCAGTGGATTCAATGAATTGCCGAGTGGCTGAAGCGACTCGACGAACTCGGCTCCATCTTTGCCATACCTCACGAACATAGTATAGGTATCACCAAAGTCTGGATTGAATTCTAACTTACCATTAAAAGTATGGGGCTTAGGATAACTGGGAGACAACATATCCGCAAAGCTGCTGTAGGCATAAGACTTAGCGCCTCTGCGTAGTCTGTGTACGCTGCCCCACTTGACCTCGATCGCGCCAAAATTGCTGAGCATATATTGCTGAGCATCTCTGATGGCCTGCACTGTCTCCATTTCATTGAGCGGAAAACCACTCACGAACTGGGCATCATCATAGCCGCGTTTATTCCATATCTGATTGATGAAACAGGCGAAAGCAGTAAGACCTATAGAGTTTGTGTCGGTGTTTTTGTCCCAGTCCTGCATCAGTGCAATGTAGTTTGTGATGTCTGCATATTTGCTTTTATCGAGCTGCCATAGTGGTTTTAGGCTCAATATCAGTGGGCTATTGACAGCTATATGGCTTTCAAATTTGACCTTTCTGAATTCATCGAAACTGATACGATCATGTACCCGAAAAAACTCCTTCAGCGTCAGTGAACGGTTATTATTGCCCGGGCGCATATTCATATAGTCGGGTAACCTGTGTGGATTGTCATTATGGCCGGCGCAAGTGGCATCATAGCAATCGTTATTGCTATTGAACACGAAACCGCATGGAGGATTGAAGACATGCGGCATACTATCGAAGGGCACGAGATCTGTCCAAAGTGTCTTTGATGTATTGCCGGGGAGCAGTCCTGCCCAGTTGTACTCCTGATGCTTGCGGTCAGGCAGCGTGCCCTGAGAGATATAGGCTATATTCTCCTTCTCATCAGCATAGATCAGGTTAAACAATACCAGCGCATGGTTATTTCTGAAGGCATCCAAGAACTCTTTCATGTTGTTAGACTTCGACATTTGATAGAGCTGTTGACCCACTTTGATTGACATGTTAGCCGGAAATCGGATGGCATAAAAGTTATCTGACTTGTCTGACTTCAGTGTGGTACCATAGACGCTTGTGTAAGTCATTTTGCGGACAGGGATCACGATGCCATGCCAGTTTACTTTGAGCCATACAGGGCGTTTCTCCAGTTTCTGAGACTTACCGTCAAAAAGATATTGAAGCTTATGCGCCGGATCCATCTGTAGTTTGAATACATCGACCTGATCGAAGGTGTTCCAGGTGAATGACCATCCTAAATGTTTATTAGTACCCATTGCATTTGAAGCGCTACCCTGAAACATATTGCCGATCATATTCAGGCCCTCTTCACTTTGCAGCTGACACTCATAGAAACTAAGTCCGCCCTCCATTTCCATGTGAGGATTGATACAGAGATAAGTCTTGCCGTCAGCAGATTTATTACCATTGATAGCATATGCATTGGAACCGTAAGGTGGTTTTTTGAAATCGAAATCCACACCGATAGAGTCATATTTGCCACCTACCACATCGCCTATACAGTTTTGCACGCCCGTCAGAAAACTCATCATGGCGACATAAGCTGTCAGGACATCCTGCTCTGTGACCGGAAATGCCCGGCGGTTTTTCACATCATCCGGATGAGCGGCAGCGTATGCATTGAGTCCTTGTACAAAGCCATTCAGATACTTTTTATATTCGGGTGTGAGATCCTTGTCATAGTGTTCATTCACCAGCTTTCTGGCACCGATGGCATGAACGAAAAAATCAGCTTTAGCACCTTCTATACTCTGCACCCTGCCCATAAATCCCTTTGAAGTATACATCAGCGTCTGTGTTTCTTCGAAAGCATCTTCAGCATTGGCCCATGCCAGACCATAAGCGACCTCTGCATCTGTTTTGGCGAAGATATGTGGCGTGCCGAGACTATCTCTGGCTATAGTGATATTGGCAGGATCGATCTTAGGGAATGTGTTTTTCTTTTGAGCAGTCAGAATTGAACAACTGATCAGCATACAGGCAAACAAAACATATCGCATTGGTGAAAATTTAGCTTTGAGCTAAAATAGCGTATGTACAAGCGCTTTAGATGGGTTTTCAATAAAAGGACTGTAGCAAAAGTCAAACGTAGAGAAGTTCATTCATCTTTGACCCTGCCCGCTTTGTAGAACCAGCGCTGATAGTACTTTTCATCCATACTGCTGATGATCACTCCGCCGTGTACTGCCGCATGAGCAAAGAGACCGTTCTGCAGGTAGACACCCACATGATACATGAACCGGCCATTGATATTGAAAAACAATAGATCTCCTTCCTGGAGGGCTGTAGGTATCACATCCTCACATTTTTTATAAATATCACCTACTGCTCCGCCCAGCTTTTTGTTGTATAATTTATTGTAAAGAAAACTGACGAACCCGGAGCAATCAATGCCATTCTTTGTATGGCCACCCCATCTATATGGGGTATTCAGCCAGTCAAATACTTCAAAATAAATGTCGGGATTGTCTGCATTGACCACACTGATGCCCTTTGATTCATAGAAAGAATACAGGTCATTGAATTTAAGATAGGAGTAATCTATAGTATCTACACGCTGACCAATAGCTACATCGGTCATCATGATCAGAAACCCTATCAGAAATAAGCGATTCATATTCCTTGCAAATTCCGATTTTGTGATCAATTCACATCGATTTCCGCAGCCAATCTCAATTTACTATGCTTGCTGCCATACAGAAAATAACACAAAAGGCCGATTATCAGCCATACGAAAAATCTTTCCCAGTTGGTCGCGCCCGACTCAGACAGGAGATAAGCACACGACAGCAACCCAAGCAAAGGCAGCAACGAAAGGTTCTTAACATAAGCCAGAACAGCCAGACCAAGCACTAAGACAATGAACAAATAATGTGGAACTGCTTCACGGAGCAGATGCAGATCAATATTGCTTAAACCATTATCCAGTCCTACATATACCATAAATGACAGTTTGTATTTCGTTAACCAAAATACAAGTGTAGCTGCTATGAGCAGAGGAAAAATATACTTTGAATTGATATAAGGCGTTTTGAATCGAGAAGTAGGACGCTCCGGCATAGAATCAAGCATCATCACACCACCCGAGACCAGCGCGAATGCAAACAAAGTGCCTATACTCGTCAGATCCACCATCACATCCATATTAGCGAATAGCGAAGGGATACCCACTACAAAACCCGTAAGGATAGTGGAGAAAGAAGGTGTGCCAAACTTAGGGTGAATCTTGCTGAAAATAGGTGGCAACAAGCCATCGCGGCTCATGCTCATCCATATTCTAGGTTGACCAACCTGAAACACCAGAAGTACACTGGCTGTAGCGATCACAGCACTCACTGCTACCACACCAGCCACCCAGTGAAGACCAACCTTTTCAAATACGAAAGCGAGCGGCTCGGCTACATTGAGCTGCGTGTAGCTGACCATACCGGTGAGGACCAAGGCAATAGCGACATAGATGACAGTGCATATGATCAGCGAATATATCATGCCTCTGGGCAGGTCCCGCTGAGGGTCTTTGCATTCCTCTGCCGTAGTGGAGATCGCATCAAAACCTATATAAGCAAAGAATACGGATGATATTCCTTTCAGCACACCGCCTGCGCCATTCGGGAGAAACGGCACCCAATTCTTAGGTGTAATATAAAAAGCTCCGGCAAAAATGACCAGCAATATGATAGCCATTTTGAGGCCCACCATGATATTCGCGGCATTCTTGCTCTCTCTGATACCGACATAAGTGATATATGTGATGAGTACCACTATGCCAAAAGCAGGCAAGTCGCATATCAAATGAAAGCCAAAAAACTGTGGAGCAGAGTGCCATGCTTGATACTGATCTATGGTCTCCATTTTCTGTGCTGACCAGTAGCCCATAGTGAGAAAAGAGGGAATGTCGATACCCACACCATGCATGAAGGTCGTAAAATAAGCACTCCAGGATATCGCGACTACTATATTGCCGATGGCATATTCCATGAGCAGGTCCCAGCCTATGATCCATGCTATCAACTCACCGAATGCCACATAAGAATAGGTATAAGCACTACCACTCACAGGTACGATACTGGCGAACTCTGCATAGCAAAGAGCGGAAAATCCGCAAGCCACTGCAACAAAGAGAAACAACAAAATGATACCCGGCCCACCATCAAAACTTGCCTTACCGATAGTGGAAAAAATACCCGCACCTACCACAGCCGCTATACCGAGTGCCGTCAGGTCACGCACCGTCAGCGACTTGCGCAGCCCTGTCTCAAACTCGCTCTCATTGTATCCTGCCGCTGCATCAGCTATGACCTTACTGATCGATTTCTTTCTAAATAAATTATTCATACATTAATAATACACGGCTAAAGATAATATTATTGGATAAAGTTGCATTTGTATTATTTACCGATATTATCTCGATCTACTATGTTATTTTTTCTAAACATAGACCCCGATATGGTACCTATCCACAGTGTTGATTTCCCATATTTGAATATTGGCGTATATTTCGGCGACAAAACCAAATCATATGAAGAAAACAATTGTTGTGCTTTTTGCTCTTTTTAGCTTCTCAACACTCATGGCCAAAAAAACTCCGTTTCAGCTCACATTCGGCAGTGGCGGTGGATTCACAGGTCTCACCACGACTTACACATTGAATAGTGACCGTACTTTTTTTAAAGAAGAGAACCTTAATCATAAGAAAGAGCAACTCGCCAAAGTGAAACAAAAAGACATCAATCAGATCAGGAAATTGCTTGAAAAAATGAACTTCTCCATCCTTAATATCAACAAATCCGGCAATATCACTTCATTCATTACGCTGGTCGAAAATGGCAAAGAATATAAGACCCAATGGACGGGCAGCAGCTCAGAGAATCCTTCTCTCGATGCACTACAGGCTAAATTAATATCACTCATTCCCCATAAATAAAAACCTAATAGTATGAACAGAATTACACTCGCAGCAGCAGCCCTTTTCGTGGCTTTGATCGGGAACGCGTCGACGCCCACTACCCATAATAAAACACCTTTGAAGAAAGTATCTAAAGTGCAAGGTACACCTACAGTCTCCGGACTCGGCCAGCAGGCGCTGATCCGCCAGACTTTCGCCCCAGCGAGCGGTATAGTAAACTCAATGGGGAAAACATTTGACCCTAAGACCATTCTGGAAGTCAAATATGCTAATGACCAAAAGCACCCTGTGTTTTTCAAAAGCACAAGGACAGTGGCAACAGAAAAGATCCAAACTGCCAATGATGCACAGATCATGGCTATCCAATTTCTGGAATCACACAAACCATTGCTGAATGTAAATAGCCCCAAAGATGAGTTTGTGATCAAATCTTTCGAAAAGGATTTTCTCGGTTATACCCACATCAAAATGACTCAGACATATATGGGCAAAACCGTTTGGGGCAAAGAGATCATACTTCACTTTGGGACTAACCAATCCAGCGCTAACGGACGCTGGGCTGCTACACCTTCGCTGCCGTCACTCACATCTTCTATCAGTTCGCAGACAGCTATCTCTAAGGCAGTGAGCGATGCGAAACCTACTACTCTGAGCGATGCAGCTAATAAATTACTTCAATATACCGGACCAACGTCTGAACTGGTACTATACCCTAAGGATGCCCATAACTCAAAAGACAGATGGGCATATAGAGTAGTGGTACGCCCCAACTTTCTTGATATGTATGAGTATTTCATAGATGCAGTGACAGGAGAGATCGTTCGCAAGACCAATGTCAGCTGCACTACAGGCACTCAGAGTACTCAGCTCACAGACTTGAACGGAGTGCTTCAGACGCTCAACACCTATCAGGATGTAAGCAACACTTACTATATGATCGACATCACAAGACCGATGTTCAACACCGCTTCTCAGATGCCCAATAACCCACAAGGTGCCTTATGGACAGTGGATGCTAATTTTTCTGATGCATCTAATATTCAGGTTCAGCAATTGACATCTGCTGATAACACTACATGGCCAAGTTCAGCTACCGCTGCATCTGCTGCTACCAATGGTGCGACAGCTTATAGCTATTATAAAAATGTGCATGGCAGAAATTCAATAGACGGCAATGGTGGAACGATCATATCTGTGATCAATGTGAATGAGAACGGACAAGGCATGGATAATGCATTCTGGAACGGACAGCTCATGGCATACGGAAACGGCAACACCTACTTCAAACCTCTGGCTGGTGGCGTGGATGTGGCCGGTCATGAGATGACACACGGAGTGATACAGGCTACTGCTAATCTTCAGTATCAGGACCAGTCAGGTGCACTGAATGAGAGTATGGCTGATGTATTCGGTGTATTGATCTCAGGTTCTAATTATACCATTGGTAACTCTGTAGTACAGACTGCTTATTTCCCGAGTGGAGCACTGCGTAGCCTCTCTGATCCGCACAACGGCACTACTCAGGGTAACAATGGATGGCAACCCGCAGTGATGAGTGAGTATGTGACAGGCACATCTGACAATGGCGGCGTACATACCAATAGCGGCATCCCCAATCATGCGTTCTATTATTTCGCATCAGCTGTATCAAAACAAACAGCAGATAGTATCTATTATCGTGCTTTGACCAAATATCTTACCACTAGTTCTCAATTTCTGGATGCCAGGTTGGCTGTAGTGCAGTCAGCTACCGATCTGTATGGTGCAGGTTCACCTGTGGTCCATTATGCAGGTGCGGCGTTTGATTCCGTTGGCATATTCGATGGCGTGCCTACTACTACTTTAGATACAGCGTCTGTGAATGGTGCGGATTGGATCATCTATCAAAACACCGACAGTACCAATACCAATACACTCTATCTGATCCCGGCCGGTACTCCATCTAATGCTACTGCATTGACCAATATTCCAGCCCTAAATCGAGTCTCAGTGACAGACAACGGTTCTAATGCCTATTTCGTGGGTACCAATCATAATGTCTATAACATTACCATCAACACAACAGGTAGCTCTACCGTTAATGCTGTTTCCGGTCTGAATAATGGCGAATGGGATTTTGTATCTGTATCAAGAGATGGAAGCAAACTGGCCCTCATCTCAAAATATCAGGACACCGCTATATATGTGTATGACATCCCTTCAAATTCAAACGTGAAGTTCCATTTATATAACCCTACATTCTCTGCCGGGATTTCCACTAACGGCCCGATATATGCAGGAACGGCAGATTGGGACCCTACAGGTCAGTATATCATCTATGATGAATATAACCATCTGGTGAGTGCTGATAGTGCAGATATTAGCTATTGGGACATAGGCCTGATGCAGGTTTGGAACAATGCTCAAAACGCATGGAAAGACTCAGGTCTGGTCAGCAAACTGATCAATAGCCTCCCGGATGGGATCAGTATCGGCAATCCGGTATACTCTAAGAATCACAGAAATATTGTGGCATTTGATTATGCAGATACGACCGGTGCATTCGATGCTAAGGGGGCAGATCTGGATAACGGAAGTGTAGGAACTATCCTGACCGGCAACTCTGTGCCAAATGTTCCATCATTCTCAGGAGCTGATGATAAGATCACTTTCACCGCTCAGGATACGGCATATAATATGATCATCGGCACTACACCTCTGGCTGCTGACTTTATCAATGGCAATGGCGGCGCACCTACTTTAGTTTCTAATGCTGAATGGTCAGTCTGGTTCAGAGTAGGCCTGAGAGGCGGAGTCGGTATCAATGAGATAAGTACTGACAATGTCAAAGTCTATCCGGTACCAACCTCAGATAAGCTGGTCATTTCAATGTCTGACAATTCAGCTTACACTAATATACAACTCACAGATATGACAGGCAGGATCGTTCTGAGCCAGGCTGTGACCGGCAGAACGGAACAACTGAATCTTAGTTCGCTTCAGGCAGGTGTCTACATCATTCATCTCAGAGATGACTCAGGGGTGAACACCTATACTACCAGAATAGTAAAGAACTAAATAGCAAACAATAAATAAGCAAAGCCCGGCAGAAATGTCAGGGCTTTGTTGCTTTATAGCGGAGAAGGTGGTCAGCCAGCACCAATGCAGCCATAGCCTCTACGATAGGTACTGCTCGTGGCACTACACAGGGGTCGTGACGACCTTTGCCATGCAGGGTGATATCATTTCCTATATTATCAACCGACTGTTGATCCTGAATGATAGTAGCAACAGGCTTGAAAGCCACGTTGAAATAAATATCCATGCCATTAGAGATTCCACCCTGTATACCTCCTGAATGATTGGTAGTGGTGATCACTTGCCCTGCACTATCATGAGCAAATGCATCATTATGCTCCGAACCATGCAGCCGGGTCCCTGCGAATCCGCTACCATACTCAAAGCCTTTTACCGCATTAATGCTCAGCATGGCTTTGCCCAGATCAGCATGAAGTTTATCAAACACAGGCTCACCCAGACCCACCGGGCAATTTTTTATCACACAGCTAATAACTCCTCCCAGCGTGTCTCCATTAGCTCTTACATCCTGGATCAACGCTATCATTTTCTCGGCTACATCTTGGTCTGGGCATCGGACTATGTTTGATTCAGTTTTTGACAGATCCAAATCCTGATAAGGCTTTACGAGAGTGATATCACCTACGGATGAAACGTATGCATCAATGCTCATACCATGCTTTTTTAATAATAATTTTGCGATAGCACCGGATACTACTCTGGCTGCTGTCTCGCGGGCTGAAGACCTGCCACCGCCCCGATGGTCCCGGATACCATATTTCTCCTGATAAGTATAGTCTGCATGAGATGGTCGAAAAGCCGACTTTAAATGCTCATAGTCTTCCGGTTTGGAATCCTCATTGGGGACAATAATGGCGATCGGTGAACCAATCGTTTTGCCCTCGTAGATGCCGGATAATATTTTAAAAAGATCCGATTCTTTTCTTTGAGTGGTGATGGCAGATTGGCCTGGTTTGCGGCGATCAAGTTCTTTTTGCAGAAAATCAAGATCCACATCCAATCCTGCAGGACAGCCATCTATCACTACGCCAATTGCGCTACCGTGCGATTCGCCGAAAGTGGTGATGCGAAATATTTCTCCGAAACTATTGCCAGCCATAAGTCAAAGAAAAACAATTAATCTGCTAATTTGAAAATGAAATACAAAGAGCACTTAATTTGTAATATTGTAATGTCAAAATCCCAATTCATGTCAATCCTTATCAAAAATATAAAAGGCCTCGTACAAACAAGAGATTCAGCCCATCGCATGATCAAAGGGTCTGATATGAAAACGCTGCCGATGATAGAAAACGTGTATCTACTCATTGAAAGTGGAAAGATCAAAAGCTATGGTACAATGTCGGAATCGCCAGACCGTGCTGCGGAAGTGATTGATGCCAGCGGTAGGTATGTATTGCCCTGTTGGTGTGATCCGCATTCGCATATCGTATATGCCGGTAGCAGAGAGGGGGAGTTCGTCGATAAGATCAATGGGCTGAGTTATGAAGAAATAGCCAAAAGGGGAGGGGGGATAGTAAATTCCTCCAAAAGACTCAATGAAACAGGCGAAAGTGCTCTTTACGATGCGGCCTGGCAGAGACTGGAAGAAATGAAAGCCTTTGGTACCGGAGCGGTGGAGATCAAAAGCGGTTACGGACTCTCTTATGATGGAGAACTCAAAATGCTTCGTGTGATCAGGAGACTTAAAGAAACATCAGACCTGAGCATCCGCGCTACTTTTCTTGGGGCTCATGCTTATCCACCTGCATTCAAAGAGGATCATGAAGGCTACATCGAATTATTGATCCATAAACTCCTCCCACAGATAGCGCATGAAGGTTTAGCTGATTATATTGATGTATTTTGTGATCGTGGCTTCTTCTCTGCAGATGAAACATCACGTATTTTAGAAGCAGGTGCCAGATTTGGTTTGAGGCCAAAGATCCACGCCAATGAACTGGATTTTTCGAGAGGTGTCGAGACGGGGGTCAATCACAATGCACTATCTGTGGACCATCTAGAGTTTACAGGAGATGATCAGATCAAGTCGCTACTGGCATCAGAAACAATGCCTACGCTTCTGCCATCTACGGCATTCTTCCTTGGCTTGCATTATGCACCTGCGCGAAAGATGATAGATGCAGGACTCCCAATAGCGCTAGCCACAGATTACAACCCCGGCTCATCTCCCTCAGGCAATATGCAATTCATACTTTCTTTGGCTTGTATCAAGATGAAGATGCTGCCTGAAGAGGCTATCAATGCTGCTACCATCAATGCAGCATACGCGATGGGAGTAGAAAGCGAACTCGGAAGTATAAGAGTCGGAAATAAAGCCAATGTATTTATCACGAAGGCTATTCCATCATTAACATATATGCCGTATTCCTTTGCCAACAATCTTGTAGAGAGAGTAGTAATCGGCTAGTCTTATTCAAAGCGCTCTTTCAGTTTGAGTATTCTGCTTTCAAAAAAGTACCAGCTGATAGAAGCAAGTCCAACAGTGACTATAGCATTCATCAGGAAACGGAGATTGTCATCTTCAGGATATTTCAAACCCATTAACATGCCGGGAACAAAATCGTGAAACAAATAAATACCATAGCTGATCTTGCCAATATATTGCAATGGCCTTTCGTCCAATACATATCCGATTGCCCCAGTGAATCCGAAAGTAGCCCTTCCTATCAGCCAGAAACAAAATATACCAAAAGAGGTCCTTATACCTACATTGAAAATCGGATAATAAAGCTGTGAATAGCTAAAGCATATGACAATGCAGAGCTGAGTTATAACAGCAAAAATGAATAAGGGAGAAAACAACCATTTCCTGAGCAAGTCTGAATGGAAATAAAAAAAATATGCCAATAAGGCACCCAATGCCAGAGCATCTAAAGATCCAATCGGGTGCATATAGGGTGTCCAAAAAGGAAAGGCATTTAGCGCCCAGTATACCTTGGCAGCCAAACTAAGAAATATGGAGGAAATGATCACCATCAGCAACCGATTATTAGGAACAAAAAGAATTAAAAATGGCCAAACCAAATAGAATTGTTCTTCTACAGCTAGCGACCAGAATTGTCCCCCTACGCCCCAGCTTTGAGTTTTGATGCTATGGAAATTAGATATGTATAACAGGAACCACCATACATAGTCTGCCATTTGTTTGTGCCAGAAGATATAAACTATGAATATCGTTAGATAATAAATCGGGAATATGCGCAGGAATCGGCGAATGTAAAATTTATATAGAGAGGTGCCTTGGGACTGATCCTTTTCTTTTGCCCTGATCAGACCAAGAGTGATCAAAAAACCACTGATCACAAAAAACAGATCAACTCCTCTCGCTGCTATGGGACCTATGTCCATAATTGTATTTCCATACCAACGCCAATGAGCACAAACAACCGCAAAAACAGCAAAGAACCTGAGGCTATCTATCTGGTCGAATTTCTTAATGGTCATTTGATCTTACTTTGAAGACTTCATGATCTTGTTCTGATAGACTACTCCTGTGGCTATGTCAGTGAGACGTACTAAATATACTCCTTGCACAAAGTGTGATATATCTATAACGTTATGCTCGGAATCAAGTGTTTGGTTGAGGTTCAATTGACCCAGCATATTGTATAATTCAAGATTGAATGAGCCAGATGCAGGTAGCTCAAATGTCACCAAGCTATTGGTCGGATTAGGATATGCCTTTATTGGTTCATTTGAGATCGTCCTGATCCCTGATGATATCTGAGAAGATCGGCTCAGCAGCAGTCGTATCATCGGCGAACCATTAGTATAGATGGTGGATGTATGCCACACGCCATTCGTATAAATATACATGTGCTGACGGCCTTTAGGGCTATTCATGTCATAACCGACCTGAAGGTTTCTGACATCAGTCTGAGACCATCCGAAATAGAAGTGATTGGGTAATGCTACAGGGGCTATTTTGTAAGTGGTAAAGCCATTTACAGAATCAATATAATAAGGCGTATAATTATTGGAAACAAAAATCGGTGTATCTGTATAAAATACATTTTGAGTGTCAAGATGATACCAAAGGTTATAGGTAAATACCAGATCATTCACCGCTACATCTATATTTGTAAATAACACCTGAAATCCTACTAAGGAATCTGGTTTATTGAGGGTGAAATCATAGGCAAACTTATTCGTACCGAGGTTTTGCAGGCCATAAGCCATTTCTGCCGAACCATCATCATAAGCCAGTGTGTTATACAAGATCTGGCTATGATTGATCGTATCATTGGCCATTAGTATGTCTGTATTATTTATTACAGCCTGGGAGTTGATCACCACCAGTGTATCGGTGCCTATAGTGGGAGATGTATATTGAGCACTCGGGGAAAGCAGTACCATGTTTTCCAGACCGGCATTAAAGGTATTGGTCGTCGGTGCTAAAACTACAGATACAGCAGGAAATGTTTGATTGGAAGTGATGGTATAAGGAGTAGCAGGTGGATTTGACTGTGCCTGTCCGGGATTCAAATTGTCAATATAAAAAGGTATAGTGTCAGCCAGGTCCGCATTACCGGTAAACTGCTCCGCCGGCATTTCGCTATAATTCTTTAGAATAGAAGGGAACTGATATTGAAATGCCAGATCATTGATGGAAGTATCATTCACAGAGCGGTTTTTGTCCAGCCGTACATAATCTATATTCCAAATGTCATTATTGCCTGTCAGCGATCCATAATTCAAGATTCTAAATTGAAATCCCTTAAACATATAGTTGATCGGCGGGCTATTGCTCGTACTCGGAATGCGGAATATCTTCTGACGAAAAACATCAGGAGTATTAGGTACCACAGAGTCTCCTGCCACAGACCATATTTCATCCCAGTTATTGGTATAGCCGTTATAAAACTGCAGAACGAGGCTGTCATTTATAGTTGGTACATCGCCGAATCCGCCCGGTTGATAGAAGAAACTGAGGTATGTGGAATCTGCATCTGTGAGATTGCTCAGGTCAAGAGGTTTCGATGTAAGTACATCTGCCATTCCCCAGTTGATAGGATTACTTTTATTATACGGCTGACCAAATGAGTTCAACCCATCCAGTGTCGCGACTCCGATAGAAGGTGGAAGATAGGCAGAAGTGAAATTCTGATATGCATTATTGTCCAGCCATTTAGTATAAGCAGGCATTTTAGATTTGTATAGCACAGGTGCATAGGTAATGGCAACTCTCACATTGGAGGTGTCGCGAAACTGTGCAGCCAATGTGCCGGTAAGGCTGTCAAAAATATCTACATAACTGAGCGGATAGAGCATGGCCGAATCTCCTGCGTAGAAACAATTTCCGCTGAACCCGGGCGAATTAAGAAAAAGGATAGGGGCATTAGGAATGGTATCGACTTTTTTGGCTGTCGTATCATATTTATAAGTAAAAGTGGGATTAAAACTGAAAGTATCAGTCACAGTTCTCACCGTCCACGCTGTATCTGTGATGCATGGCCCGATCGCATTGTATATGGTATCATAGATATACCCGCTATAATTATATGGTTTTAAAGATGGATGCGTGAAATCATCAACGAATGGCAATGAAAGGGTATCCGATTCGACCAAAATGGTACTGTCTTCCACTATCACAAAACTTTTGTATCGACCCGGATGTGAGGTCTTTTGTGATTGGGCCGTGGAATAAAACAATCTCGGGTTAAAACCCAATGGACTCAGGACTTCCTGGGCCAAAGCCTGACAACAAATAAATAAACTCAGGATCGCAAGTAATTTTCTCATAATTGACTTCGTTCAATAGACAGCTAAACGCGGTGCCAAGATAAATATTATTGCGGTAGTCTTAAATCCTGTGCTATTTTTCGAATTAAGTATATTTTTATATTTGAATTCGAATTTTGTTTTAATATTAACAATTGGTTGTGATTAAGTCATCCCTATCTATCGGCTACAGTCACTCGATTAAATTAACTTTGTATAAATTAATAAAGTGGGTTTTTTCTCGAACTTATTTAAGAAAAAAGAGGAGCCGTCAAGTCTGACAGACCTTTCGTCCTTAGGCATTGACCTTCACTCGCATTTGATACCCGGTATCGATGATGGGGCTAAAACTATGGAAGATTCATTGAATCTAATCAGAGGCCTGCGTGATCTGGGGTTCAAAAAGATCATTACCTCACCACATATCATGAGCGGCGGTTACACCAATACACCTGAGATCATACTCAGTGGTCGCGACAAGGTGAGAGCAGCCATAAAAGAGAATAACATAGACGTAGAATTTGATGCCTGGGCTGAATACTATCTGGATGAGACCATCATGCCCAAGATCCAAAATAAAGAGCTCCTGACCATGGGTGACAACTATGTGTTGGTCGAACTCTCATACCTCATTAAATCCAATAACGCTACTTCCTATTTTTATTCTCTCATTACAAATGGATATAAGGTCATATTGGCGCACCCAGAGCGCTACCCATACTATCATAGCGAGTCTCTGGATGAATATATGACGCTAAAGGATCAGGGCGTTTTCTTTCAGCTCAATATCGCCTCACTGACCGGCACCTATGGTCAGGCGGCCAGATCTACGGCAGAGAGAATGATCGATAACAATATGATAGACTTCATAGCAACTGACCTACATAACGAGCGTCATTTGAACTATATCAGAGATTCGGTCAAACTCGCTTATATGGAAAAGATCATCAACTACCCCAAACTGATGAATAAGGTGCTGATCTAATTGATAAAGGATAATTTATAATTGCCTGACGGGAAATAATACGCGGATAATCAAATTTCAACTTAATATAATTAAAGAAGGGATGAAATCTACTGAGATCATCCCTTCTTTGCTATTACGTAAAACTGATTCTTACTTCTTAGCCTCAGCCTGAGCTTTTTTGCCAAAAGGATCTTTCAATATTTTCTTGCTTAGGTTAAACGTGACACCCACTGAGAATCCAAATGCGCCAAGATTGGCCACCTGACGGAGCACATCATGACCAACTGATTCGTTGATATATCCCGGCATGCCATTATGTGCACCTGAAATGTCCCTTGATTTACCGAAATCTTCAGCATTATTTGATGTGGAGAGCTGATCTACATAATTAGTGATCTTACTGTATGTACTAAGGCTAGGGAGCAGATTCTGCTGTGCAGCACCCTGTACATTAAGCGTATAGGCAGTCAATGTAGATTGCTTAGCTTTTACAAAGAGATATTGCCCTTGTACTTCTCCCCAGAATGACATCAGAGGAAACGGAGTATACGACACACCGGCACCACCCTGAAATCCTAAAGAGACTGTAGCTTCTGTTTTAACGTCTATTTCCGATGATGTGATATTACCTAATGCTGAATTAGGCGCCTGTATGTTCAATGTGTGATAAATAGCGCCTGATATTGGAAGAGCTAAACCCAATCTGGCATAAGGGGCAAACTTTGCGGTAGGTTTTGCAGCTCTGAAGAATAATGACGGATTTACACTCAAACCATTGGAGTGTGTATTGGTAGTGATCTTGGTGTCGGGACCGAGCAGACCCGGAGCATCATATAACTGAGTGGCTGTGATCGTTGAACCCCAAAGGTAAGCACCGTCTAGCTGAACTCCAAAGTAAGGATTGATCATATATCCAAATGAGAAATCAAGATGACCTCCATGACCGTATGCCGCATAGACATTGGATTTGTATTTGGCAGATGGGCTATCTGATGCTGCCGTCGAAAAAGCCACCAGAGGAATGATGTTAGCATAAGCCGGATCTGTACTGGCACCTGGCTGAAAGGTCATGACACCAGTGCTCTGCTGAAGTCCGCCCCATGAATAGCCGCCACCGATCTTCACAGTGAAATACTGGCTAAATGCAGCTGAAAAAGTGGTGGCAAATACTGTCAAAAGGATAATTTTTTTCATATCAATTTTTTTTAGTCATTAAGGATTAATAGCGATGTTATTAAATGATCAATTTACTTTGAATAAATGTATGAAATTTTTCGAAGTATCAAACAATTCTTAATGTGCATTTCTTCAGCACAGAGATAGTTGGACTTCCATCATAGAAATGTAGTTTTACAAACCAAGACTTAAAATGAAATACAGATTTACAGATTTGCAGATTTACGGAATTGTATCATTACTTTTTTTGTCACTATCCTTTCATTCATGCACCAATGATCCTCAGGTATTTGACAAACAGGTGTTTCACTATAATCAGGCAGCTGGCATATCATCTCTAGACCCAGCATTCGCACGCGACCAGGCCAATATCTGGGCTGTAAATCAACTATACAACAGCCTGCTGCAACTGGATGACAGCCTGCATATCAAACCATCTATAGCTCAACGCTGGGATATATCTGAAGATGGACTCACCTATACTTTTCATCTCAGAAATGATGTTTGGTTTCAAGCTGATGCATGTTTCAAAGACAGCAGCAGAAAAGTGACCGCACTGGATGTTCGATATTCACTCTCTCGGCTGCTCAACCCAAGGACAGCATCGCCCGGTGCATGGGTTTTTAATGGGAGAGTTGATACAGCAGAGCCATTTATAGTGTTGGATGATACAACTTTCATTCTCAAACTCTCTAAGCCCTTTCTGCCGATGCTGGGCATTCTCACCATGCAGTACTGCTCGATATTGCCACGTGAAGCAGTGGAAATGTATGGCCCGGATTTTCGCTCGCATCCTGTCGGTACAGGTCCCTTTAAGCTGAAACTATGGCGAGAAGGGTCAGCCATGATATTGGTAAAGAATGAAAAATATTTCGAACGAGAAGGAGATGAACGGCTGCCCTATATCAAAGGCATCAGAGTATCATTTATCAACAACAAAAAGACAGAGTTCGTAGCTTTCAAACAGGGCAAACTCGATTTCATATCCGGTATAGACGCGAGTTTTCAAGATGAGGTGATAGATGAAAACGGTGAATTAAAAAAAGAACTGCAGACCACATTCAACCTTAATAAAGCTCCCTATCTGAACACGGAATATCTGGGATTTCTGATGAAACCGGATAGCTCTAACATATTGTCTGATCGCAAGATCAGGCAGGCCATCAATTATGGTTTCGACAGAAAAGAATTGATCCACTATCTCCGCAATGGCATTGGCCGACCAGCCGAAAACGGCTTCACACCACCCGGTCTGCCATGTTTCGATGGCAATATCTCCGGCTATCATTATGACATCGAAAAGGCTCGTGCACTTCTCAAAGAATCAGGTCATGAGAACGGTGCAGGGCTGCCTGAGATATCACTATACACCAATGACACTTATAAAGAAATGGGGCTGATGCTGAGCAAGCAATTGGACAAGATCGGCATCAAGCTCAAAGTCGAGGTCACGGAGCCTGCCATCCTGCGAGAGTGGATTAGTCAGGGTAAGGTGGCTTTTTTCAGAGGGTCATGGATAGCAGATTACCCTGATGCAGAGAGTTATTTCACAGTGTTTTACAGCAAAAACAATTCACCACCAAATTACACTCATTTCAACAATCCTGAATACGACAAATTGTATGAGCTGGCGCTGATGGAGAAAAACGACAGCGCTCGTTATGCCTTATATCACAAGATGGAGCGGATCATTATCGATGATGCTCCCATTGTTCCGCTCTATTATGATGAAGTGCTTCGCTTCACTCAAAAAAGGGTCAAATATCTGAACTCCAATGGATTGAACCTCCTTGACCTGAAAAGGGTAAAACTCCTTTGATTTTCACTTCAATACCGATCAAAAACCTCATAACTGCATTTTGTTGGTAATTTCATCTAACTGATTACCATGCAAATATGCTGCATATACCCATTTTCGGGGATGCCTGTCATTTACTTTTTAGCTGGAAAATGACTTATCTTACGCAAAACACAAATACATATGGGAAACAAAAAAGTGATCGTTCTGGGTGGGGGAGTAGCGGGCATGAGTGCAGCTCATGAACTGATAGAGAGAGGATTCGAAGTAGAGGTATATGAGAAAAACCCGATCTATGCTGGCGGCAAGGCCAGATCGATAGAGGTAGATGGCACAGCAAGCCCCACCACGGGCAAGTCTCTGCCGGGAGAACATGGATTCAGGTTCTTCCCTGGTTTCTACAGGCATATCACAGACACTATGAAGCGGATTCCATATCAGGAGGAGGGTTCATCTGCCAGATCCTGCTATGACAATCTGACCCCGACTCACCGTATCATGCTGGCCATGTACGGCAAACCGGAGTTGATCACTATAGCCAATTTCCCGCGCTCATGGGCTGAGGTGAAGATACTTATCAATTTCATCAAAGAGTTTAAGAACTGCGGATTGAGTCCCGAGGAAATCCAACTATTCAAAGATAAGGTCCTTCAACTCATGACCAGCTGCAAACAAAGACGGGTGGATGAATATGAGAAACTGGGCTGGTGGGAATATATGGAGGCCGTGGACCAGAGTAAACTCTATAAAAACCTTCTCGTGGGTGGTATGGTGCGTACGCTGGTGGCCGCACAGGCACAGCAGGCGAGTACCAAGACGGGGGGTAATGTATTTCTTCAACTGCTATTCAACATGGCTACTCCGGGTATCAATACAGATCGAGTGCTTAATGGCCCTACGAATGATAAATGGCTCAAACCCTGGAGCTCCTATCTCCAATCTAAAGGCGTGAAATACTATCCCGGTCAGGAGATCGATAGATTTGAAATGGAGAAGGAGGATATCAAGAGTGTGGTCATAAAGGATAAGGATGGCAATGAAAAGACAGTGACCGGAGACTACTATATCCTTGC
>CAIXBT010000137.1 GCA_903917755.1 uncultured Bacteroidota bacterium | reverse complement strand
TTTTGATAATAGATTTTATATTTAGTCTTTATAACCATTCTATAAAAAACATCTATGGCAGACGAATACATATCATTCGAGCAGATACCCTTTGGCAGTGACAATTTCGTCGACAATCCTGAGCCCAGATGCCCCTGCGTGCTGCTGCTCGATACATCTGGATCTATGTCCGGACGCCCTATTCAGCAGCTCAATGAAGGCATACAGATATTTAAAGATGAACTGATGTCAGATCCGCTGGCTACTAAAAGAGTGGAGATCGCATTGGTCACTTTCGGGCCTGTATCGATCGAATCAGATTTCCAAACCGTGAATAATTTTTACCCTCGCAAGCTTGAGACCACCGGCGATACACCTATGGGCTCAGCCATTACGCTGGGCATCGATATGATCCAGAGACGGAAGCAGGAATATAAAAGCAACGGCATCTCTTATTATAAACCATGGATCATACTGATCACAGATGGTGCACCTACCGATAGCTGGCGTGATGCTGCGAGGCAGGTGAGAGAAGGCGAAGAGAAAAAGTCCTTTGCTTTTTTTGCCATAGGGGTAGAAGGCGCGAGTTTTGAGACACTCAGTCAGATATCAGTACGGGAACCACTTAAACTGAAGGGACTTATGTTCAGAGAATTTTTCATGTGGTTATCCTCTTCTATGAAAATGGTTTCGAGCAAGACACCCGGTTCAGCCATCAGCCTATTGCCTCACACCGGTTGGTCTGAACTATGAAATGGAAAGTGATCGGCCAGAATGCCATCGGTACATCTCATACACTATCTGCTAAACCTTGCGAAGATGCTATTTCCTATCAGCTTGTTTCAACAGCGCAGGAAGATGTATTGATCTGCTGTGTGAGTGATGGCGCGGGAAGTGCGCTCTATGCCGCAGATGCCTCATCACTGGCTGCGCAGAGGATATCGGAACTCATCTCAGAGAAGGTCCTGAACGAAACAGAGATCACTGAGGCTGTGATCATAGAAATAGCAGAAAAGATATACGATGAAATAGATTCAATGGCAAAAGAAAAAGGAGTGCCGATCAATGAATATTCGTGTACTGTGCTGGCCTCTGTTTTGTATGAAAACAATTCGGTCTTCTTTCAGATCGGAGATGGTGCCATTATCATAGATGACGGAGACGGAAACTATGTGACCGTGTGGTGGCCGCAGAATGGCGAATATTCTAATACGACTAATTTTCTGATAGATGATAACCATTTCGGAAATCTCCAGATGAAAATTTCTGACCAGCCTGTCGGTGAAATAGCAATGACCACGGATGGTCTGCAGATGCTGATCTTGAGCAATGAAACTCATGCCGTTCACCAGCCTTTTTTTGCAGATCTGTTTAAGGTGCTTCGTCTGGCTGCCAAAGAAGAAGATATAGTGACGCTCAATAAAAAACTGGCCGAATATCTCAATAGTGACAGGATCAATACAAGAACTGATGATGATAAAACTTTGTTTCTCGCTACTCGTTTAGGCAATGGCTGAACTGCAATATCACGGTCAAAACAAAACATACACCATTGCCGGAGAAATCGGCAAAGGTGGCGAGGGACGAGTGTATGAAATAGCCAATGACTATAGTCTGGTGCTGAAATTATACACAGAGCCATTGAGTCCGGCAAAGATCAGAAAGCTGAAGCTGATGGCAGAAAGAGGCAGCGATACTATAAAGAAATATGCTGCATGGCCTCAGGATATAGTAACAGATAGCAGAGGTATGGTCTGCGGATTTGTGATGAGGAAGCTGACAGGTTATGTGCCGATACACATGCTCTTCAGCCCGATGGACCGCAAGAAAATGTTCCCTGACAAGGGCTATAATTTCCTCGTACGTGTAGCAGGAAATATGGCTCGGGCCTTTCACGCCTGCCATTCATCTGAGCTGGTCATGGGCGATGTGAATGAAGGTAATATCCTGGTGAATAATATGGGTATGGTCGCATTCATAGACTGCGATTCGTTTCAGATCAAAGATGGGAGTGAATATTACCTCTGCGAAGTAGGAGTGCCGAGATACACACCTCCGGAGCTATTGCTCAAAAAATCATTTGAGAATGTGGTCAGGACCACGAACACTGATATCTTCTCGATGTCAATCCTCATCTTTCAATTGTTGTTTTTGGGCAGGCATCCATTTGCGGGAAAAAATATTTCAAAGGAAGAGATCGATGAGGAAAAAGCCATCAGGCAAAAATGGTTTGCATACTCTCTGGACAATGCTCACAACAAACTAAGCCCACCGGACAATGCATTCAGCATAAGAAACCTCAGCGATGATCTGAGCGCCTTGTTTCATAGCGCCTTTGAGCATATTGACAATCGGCCTCTTCCAGCACAATGGATCAAGGAAATTGATGCATACGAGAAAGAACTGGTGCCCTGTACGAAATCCAAAGTTCATATTTATCCAAACAAATTATCAGTATGCCTTTGGTGCGAGTTCAAGGAAAAGCGAAACATTTTGTTTTTCCTGGATGACAGCTATTTACTGCAGGATAATTCATTTATGGATATCGAAAAATTCATCAATGGATTCAAAATAGATACACTTGATAAAAACCCGATCCGCTTTCCTCAGACATCTGGCAAACTGATCGTTCCGGGCCCGATAGATTTTCGACATTTCAAGATCAAGAAGGCAATGTTATTGTTCGGGGCAGGAGTCATATTGGTTTCGGTGCTATTGGCTTTTGCCAGCCCTGTTTATTTTTTTCCCGGATTTATTTTTGCAGCTTTCTTATTTGGTCTTGATCCAATGAAATTCATGATCAATAAAGAACTTCAAAAGCGAGAGAGCGAGTATTTAATAGCAAAACAAAAACTCGAGAAAGCTATAGCAGAGTATAATATTCCATCGGAGTATCGCAATTATAAAAACGCGGCCGGTCAGATAGAAGAATTGATAGTTCGATACAAAAACCTGCCCAATGAACTCTCCAAAAAAAGAAAGACAATGGAGGAGAAATTTTATAATGAGCAGCTCCATCAATTTTTGGTCGCATTCGACCTTACGAAACATTCGATCCCCTCTATAGGTCCCACGAGACAAGCTTCATTGCTGGCCGCAGGCATAAGGACTGCATCTGATATTTCAAAATTAAATAAGGTCAAGGTGCAGGGGATAGGCCCCACCTATATTCAGATATTATTATCATGGCAGCGGCAGGTTGGGTCAAACTTTGTCTATCAGCCCAATAATTATCTCATCGGCATTGAGACCAAACAACTCAGTGATGAGATGCAAAGGATCAAAAGAAGCCTGGAGCATGACATCAAAGCGAAGTATCAATCCATGCAATACATCAAAATGACCATAGAGCAGAAGAGGTCGATCATTCAAAACCAAATGGAGCCTTTGAGAATAGCTTATTTCCAAACAAAAATAGATCATGAAGCCTATTTGACAAAGAGTAGAGAAATAAGAACGATCAATATTTTTAAAGCTTAGCCCTTCACTTATTTCTTTACTTTTACTATAAATCTTATGCTAATGAAATCATATATATTTATCGTCATTTTGTTTTTGACTACCTCGTGTTTCGCACAGTCTGCAGACTCAGTTGTGCTTGCTCGCTTCTTTTCGACAGCGCTGACCAAAGACAAAGCATACAGCGATCTGAATGATATCTGCAAGCAATGCGGCTCACGTCTTAGCGGTTCCGAAGGAGCAGCAAAGGCAGTCACTCTTGTGCACAAGATCCTGAGTTCGCTGGATCTTGATTCAGTGTGGCAGCAGGATGTAATGGTGCCGCATTGGGTGCGTGGTGAGAAAGAGCAGGCGAGTATCAATACACAGCCGGTAGCCATATGCGCACTAGGAGGCTCTATAGGCACACCCAAAGAAGGGATCACTGCTCATGTCATCGAAGTAAAAGGCCTGGGGCAATTAGCCAAAATGAACCCTGCGGATATCGGAGGCAAGATCGTCTTTTATAATGAGCCTTTTGATCAGGCATATAGAGAAACATTCAATGCATACGGTAGGTCTGTACAGCAGCGCTGGGCTGGTGCTATGGAAGCTGCACGTTATGGTGCTGTAGGAGTAGTGGTGCGCTCAATGGCGCAGCACATTGACGACTGGCCGCATACTGGCGTGATGGGATACAATGATTCAATTGTAAAGATCCCTGCAGTTGCCATAAGTACAAAAGCTGCTGAACAGTTGAGCGAATCCTTGGCGAAAAACAAAGACATCAGATTCTATTTCAAAACATCATGTCAGACATTGCCGGATGCAAAGTCATACAATGTGATCGGTGAGCTGAAAGGGTCTGAGCATCCTGAGGAGGTGATCATGATAGGTGGACATCTGGATTCGTGGGATCTGTCTGAAAGCGCCCAGGACGATGGCGCAGGAGTAGTACAGTCTATTGAGGTACTGAGGCTATTCAAAACACTTGGTGTCAAACCAAAGAGGACAATACGTGTAGTGGCATTCATGAATGAAGAAAATGGTGGCAAAGGCGGTGCTAAATATGCTGAGTGGGCTAAGGCAAATGGTGAAAAACATATCGCTGCCATCGAGTCTGATGCAGGTGGCTTCACACCCAGAGGGTTTAGTATGGTCGCTACCGATACACTGCGAACACAGATCAAACATAGATGGAAAGACTTGTTGGATAAATTTGAAATCGGCAGCCTTGATAACGTAGGAGCGGGCTCTGATGTGGAGCATATGGAGGGTATATGTACACTTCTCGCTGAGTTGCATCCTGACTCGCAACGCTATTTCGATTTTCATCACACAGGTCGTGATACATGGGAAAACTGCAATGACCGCGAACTCGAAATGGGTGCTGCTGCTATGGCTTCATTTGTTTATTTGATAGATAAATATGGTTTGGGAAAATAAAATGAGCTAATTATTGTTTGATGAATTTTCCTCTGTAGGTTTGGTCTAATACTACTTCGTACAGATAAGAACCCGCAGGCAATTCATCGACATTGACATCTAATTTATTTGATTCGGTTGCTATATTATTAGGCTGCATTACTTCGTTGCCCAACATATCAAGAATCCTGATCGAGTATGTAGAAATGGATGCATTGGTCAGATCAAAAGTGATATTGTGTTTCGCGGGATTGGGGTATAGATTGATATGCGCTTCGATATTTCCATTTGAAGAATTATCAGTAGCGCTTTTGAATGTTTTATTGCCTGGTGCATTTACATTGTCTGCGGTACGAGTTGTCTGGGTTTGAGTAGAAGCTGTCACTTCAGAAATATTAGGGTCGGTGATATTCGTGATCAGCACAGTAGCTGATGCAGTGGTACCACAGGGTGCAGTCACAGTCACTGTATATGACCCTTTGCTGAGGTTGACGGTAGATGTTCTCTCTCCATTGCTCCATCTATATGTAAAAGCATTCTGTGGGCAGTAACCTGGGTAGTTCGCTGCCACAGTCACCGAAGAACTTGTGGCGAAAGTCTGTATCTCTTCGGGTAGGTTCAATGTGATGGATGGACATGATGAAGGTTGGGCCACACGGATGAACCCGATACGGCTCAGCAGATAACTTGTGACCGGGCTAAGTGTTGAGTCTGATACATTCTCGCTGGATGGAGGAGTAAGTGTGGTCAGGCCTCTGGCAGAATTATTTGTATAACCCATCCACTCCAGCAGCATTGGTTGCGGACTTGGGCCTACGCTGCTTTGAGAGTATTTATCAAAAACAATGTCCACCTGATAGTTTCCTGCAGGGATACAATCATTGATACCATCTGCAATGTTCAGGTTGATCGCATTGGTATCAATGGTAGCATTATTATCAAGGCTTATGGTCCAGGGCGGTACTATACCTGATGAGCATTGCTGATTGGCACTAAAGGTATGTGTACCCACTGCGATAGAGGCAGAAGAGAATGCCTGTCCTGCATGGGTCAGATATACAGTGTAAGAATAAGAGAAATTCACGTTGGCGATATTATCATTGTCAGTGCCGAGACCATCATCAGGAGCGCCATTGAAGGAAAGTGACGTGTTCAAACTATCTCCGTAATGAAGGGTCGTTACATTGCTGCCTGTTCCTGTGAATATCGGTGTAACACCCGGTGTCCATCCTGCTAAAGTAAAAGTTGAGATTTGCTGCTGTGCAGAGATTTGCTGCAGCGTAGAGAAGATCAGTATTATCATGGTAAAAATAGCGGGCACCATTTTTCCATCCGGGTTTTTAGTTGATTCCATCATTTCGGGTTTTTCTCTTGATCCTTAGGGTTATTGAATAAGAGCAAAGACAGGATAGATCAAGGGTCAAGAATTCAAACCATTTGTAGAGAGAAGGGTTAGTCTCTCATGATTTGCATTCTTATGTGATACAATACGTAAATTGTATGCCGAGGGTTACATGGGGGATATCAATATGTCCTGAATAGAAGGATTGATGAGGGTTTCAATAATTGTAATGTGCCTGTCCGGCACCGGTAGATTTTATGATAATATCTGCATCATAATTGGTTTTTGACTAATTGGCTAAGTCAAATGAAGCAGATCGTACTGTGTATGTTATTGTAATGAGCTGACAGATATTACTTCAGCAGCTCCGATAGTTTTTGTTCCAGCTGTTCGCCTCTCAGGTTTTTAGCTATGATCTTGCCGTCTTTGTCCAGCAGAAACTGCGCGGGTATACCTTGTACACCATATATTCTAGCCGCGTCAGACTGCCAGCCTTTCAGATCGCTCACATGGTAAGGCCATGCCAGACCATCCTGTTCGATAGCTGCTTTCCATGACTCGGCTTTCTGATCCAGAGAGACACTGTAGATAGTGAATCCTTTATCTTTAAACTTCTTATACGCAGCTACCACATTCGGGTTTTCCATTCTGCATGGTCTGCACCATGATGCCCAGAAGTCCAGCAAAACCACCTTGCCACGCAGGTCAGATAGTTTTAGTACTTTACCCTCGGGGCTTGAGAATGCAAGCTCGGGAGCCACAGCACCTATAGCGGTGAGTGCTTCAGCATTCTTAGTAGCTTCCTGTGCTTTGATCTGTTGCAGCAGGGTGTAATACTGTGTCACCATTTCCTGAGTATAGCTTGATTTCGGCATTTCCTTCTGCAGGCGCTCTACGATCTTCTTGTTCTCTTCAGGATATTTATCCAACCTCAGAAAACTGGTATAGTATAATGCGAGCAGAGGGTCTTTGGCTTCGGCGCCTCTCTTTTTCATTTCATCTTCGTGCATCTGCTGCATCTGATTTAGTTCGGCAGCTATTTTCTGCAGGACATCCATGCTTGCACCCTGATTCTGCTGCTGCTGGAGACCTATGCGCAAGTTTTGGATCTTGATCTGGTTGTCTGTCACTACCTTTACACCTTCTTCAAATTCGTCATTGAGTGCCGTGCCGCTGATCTTATAGTCCATAGGATTGTCGAAATTCAGTTCCGCCTTGTAAGCTTTATTTTCGAGCAACATCAACCACATGTGCACGCTATCTATTCTGAAGCGATAGAAACCCTTCTCTGCTGTGCTTGACATGTGAAAATTGCCTGACGCGTCGATATGTGCTGTATCGATCACTGTCATTTTTTGCATACTTAGTTTTTCGAAATAGATGGTCTTGTTCGCAGTGTTTTTTATCGTACCGTCGATGGTATATTTATTGCCATCACCTGCACTATTGCACGATGTCATGGCCATGACCATACATAGGACCAGAAAGGATATTTTTTTCATCATTACTTTTTATAGTTTAATTCTAACATCTGTTTCGCCCGCTCTTTCGGAGTGGGAGAGGATGTGTTATGCTAATAGTTCGCTTAATATTTTGTTTGTCAGTTTCGGGTCTGCTTTGCCTTTAGACGCTTTCATCACTTCACCTACGAATAGCCCCATCAGGCCCACTTTGCCACCTTTAAACTCCGCTACTTTCTCAGGATATTTCGCCAGTGCCTCTTCCGCCAGTTGCTTGATCATACCTTCATCCGAACTTTGCAGCAGGTTCAGTCTTTCCAGTATCGCCAGCGGCGCTTCGTTCGGGTCTTTGACCATTTCCGGAAATACCTTTTGAGAGGCTGTCGCAAAATTAGTTTTTCCGCCATCTATCACTGCTATCAGTTCTGAGATGGCATGTGGTGAAACTTTGAATTCTGTGATCTCGAAGGCATTTTCATTGAGGTATGACTTGATCGGCCCCAGCAGCCAGTTAGCGGCAGCTTTATAATTTTTTGTGAATTTCAGCAGCTCATTAAAGTAAAACGCAGAATCTCTGTCATCCGTTATCACCCTTGCATCATACTCAGGCAGATTGTAGATGCTCATATATTCACTCATCAGCTCGCTCGATAGCTTAGGCATCTTGGAGCGTATGTCGTTGATATAACTTTCTTCAATAAACACGGGTGGCAGGTCCGGCTCAGGGAAATACCTGTAGTCATGTGCATGCTCCTTCGAACGCTGAGATAGCGTCACGCCTTTCAGCGCATCAAAACCGCGCGTCTCCTGCTCCAGTCTCTCGCCCTTCTCCATCATCATCACCTGGCGCTCAAACTCAAACTCTATCGCCTTTTTGACATTGCGCATAGAGTTCATGTTCTTCACCTCCACACGCTGGTTCAGAATGGTATCACCTTTCAGACGTATCGAAATATTGGCATCGCATCTCATCGAACCTTCCTCCATATTGCCATCGCAGATGTCTAGATAGCGGACGAGCTTACGCACTTCGGTGAGGTATTGGTATGCCTCGTCGCTGCTGCGTATATCGGGGCGTGAAACGATCTCTATGAGCGGGACACCGGCGCGGTTCAGGTCCACAAGTGTAAAGTATGGGTCCTGATCGTGTGTGCTCTTGCCGGCGTCTTCCTCCATGTGTATACGCTCAATGCCCACGCGGCTTTTTTGGCCATTGGTCTCGACGTCTATATAGCCGTCATTGCAGAGCGGAGTTTTATCCTGCGTGATCTGATAGCCTTTCGGCAGATCCGCATAGAAATAATTCTTTCTCGCGAACTGATTCTCGCGCCTGATACTGCAGTGAGTGGCAAGACCGATCTTTACCGCATATTCAATGGCGCGTTTGTTGACGCGCGGCAGCGTGCCGGGGTGCCCAAGCGACAGCGGACTCACCTGCGTATTCACAGGTGCACCGTAGGCTGCAGAGTCACCGCAATACATTTTGCTCGCGGTCGAAAGCTGGGCGTGAACCTCCAGCCCCACTATTACTTCGTATTTATCAAAAACTGATGACATATTTGCTTTAAAAGAACCTCAAAGTAAAGGATTTTCCTTGTAAAAGCTATACCAAAGCGCCTGTTTACAAAACTTTACAAACTCCTCGTATTCGCCCGCCCATGTTGGTGTTTTCCACCAACATGCCTACAAGGCTCGGTTGTTGGTGAGGCTTCGTAAACATCAACAACTACTGGAATTAGTAACCTGCGGGAGTTGGTTAACTTTTGCTAGCTACACCATCTCTAATATAGCTAGTCGTGAGACCCTGTTTCTCAAATATCTCTTTAATACTCGTAGCGGCTGCTAAAGCTTTATCTATAGTTGGATCGTTTTGCATCCAAAATGGATGATTGAAGAGTCTATGTAAGAATTTTTTAAATAAATCTTTCTGCTCTTCGTTCATCTTTGGACGATATAAATTCTTCTCTTGATCTTTAGGGTCAAACAAAAGAAAAATAGAATTTATCATGGTATTCATATATGGTGCCCAAGTTAAAACTGATGCCTTAGTCCAAATTCTTCTGGCCTTTTGATGTATTGGATTTGTATCACTCTTGCTAGGTCTCCAATCCTTCAAAAAGCCTTCTTCAACTAATAAATCCGAGAGTATTTGAAAGTTCTCTCTTTCTGAATCTCTAAAATCATTTTCTGATTCAACCTGTACATTTGAAGGTGTTAAGTATAAAGTATGTTTAAATATTGTTTTTTGGAGTAAATCTTGGGACAAAGGTAAATTCGGATCTTTGTTTGACTCAGCGGTATATGGCTTCAATGAGCTCCCATCATGCACGTTTTTGATAATTGTTGCATCAAACATTTTTTTTGCATCAGGCTTAGGTACTGATCTAATCAAGTAATTAAAAAATCCATTCTCACTATGCACTTCTGTGGGGTGGAGTTCAACGTACTCCTCCCACTTAATACCATACATTTCGTTCCATTTTTGGAAAAGTGTATTTGTATAGAAAGATACTTGTGCCAATTTTGAGTGCGCTTCTAAGTTAGTTTTTAAAAGCTTTTCATATACGGATTTTGATTGAGCCTCTGCTGCTGGCGTTAAATAAACTTTTACATCTACTAATCCTACCTCGTTTAACACTTGTGCAGCCAATTTATGTTGCCCATCAAATAACTTTAATTGAACTTCTTCCGAAAAACACGCATGTTTATAATGTCAGTAGGGCCATCATCAGCAAACGCAATAAGATGGTCATATTCAACTTCATCAGTATCAATTTCTAGAATGTCTCCAGAAATATAGCAGCGAAGAATGCCATCCACTCCTTTCTGTTGTTCAACTACTTTTTCTTTTTCTTCTTTTGTAAGTTGTCTTTTTTTGGCCATTACTTTCGTTTTTATATTATATACAGCATCGTTCTATTG
>CAIXBT010000136.1 GCA_903917755.1 uncultured Bacteroidota bacterium | reverse complement strand
GTACGACTACATTACTTGTAATGCCCTTTTGCCCGTATTCTTTGGCTATAGCTCCTGACAGGCCCACTAGACCAGCCTTGCTCGCACTGTAATTGGCCTGACCTGAGATCCCATCTTTTGCAATGGAAGAAACGGTAACGAAATGGCCCTTCCTGTTTGCTAAAAACACAGGCAGGAATTGACGTATCACATAGAATGTGCCATTGAGATTGGTATCTATCACATCCAGCCACTCATCATCGGTCATGCTGAATGCGAGATTGTTTTTATTGATCCCGGCATTATTGATGACCGTATCTATATCGTCAAAATCATCAAGTACCTGGTCTGTGACCCGCACTACATCCGCAGCATTGCGAATATTGAGCTGATAGCCTTTGCATAGGCGATCGGGCGCTATGCGCTTAGCCTCTTCGAGGATCGAAGCCACATCCGTTTCCGGATTATTATAAGTAAAAGCAACATCGTGTCCTCTGGCTAATGCCATCATCACTACCTGGTATCCAATGCCACGAGAGCCGCCTGTAATAAATATTTTCATTAGTAATTATCCCTTGTATTTTTTAATAAGACTGATGCTGTTCAATCCCCCGAAACCAAATGAGTTTTTTAGAAAGATATTGATGTCATGTTTCTTTCTTTCATTTCTGCACACGTCGATATCTACCTCAGGGTCCATATTGTCTATGTTGATAGATGGATGCAGCTCGCCTCGGTTCATTTGTAAGATTGCAGCCACGGTCTCTACAGTCGCAGCCGACCAGCAGGTATGCCCAAGCATTGACTTAGGGGCATTGATCTTGAGTTTCTTGGTATGTTCACCAAATACTTCTTTGATCGAGCGTAGCTCCGTCAAGTCACCCAGCGGTGTGGAAGTCGCATGTGCATTGATGTAATCTACTTCTTCAGGTTTTACGCCGCACTTGTCCAGCAGTCGTTTCATCAATCTCGATTGTCCTTTCTGCGATGGCTGTGGCAGGTGGCATCCATCCGACGAAGATTCAACGCCGAGTATCTCAGCATATATTTTAGCACCACGAGCCAGAGCATGTTCGAGGACTTCGAGCACCAATACGGCAGCACCGTGAGAAGGTACGAATCCTTCGCGGGCTGTGTCATATGGGCGACTGGCGGGTGAAGGATTATCGTTAAATGATTTGTAAGTGATAGCACCCATGATCGCCATACCCTGAAGGTCCAGTGGCGAAAAATCGAGTATCGGCGCGACGACAGCTGCTACAGGTACATCGTGCATTTGTATTTCGTCTACGGCACAGCGCAGTGCCACATTGCCGCTGGCACATGCTGCACCTACTGTATATGCTGGTCCATGGAGCTGCAATACGTCGGTTACGCCTCCTACGTGATGCGTATCCAGTCCGTACAATGCAAATAATCCATCTACAAACTCTGGTTCATCATTGAATACATCATGGTTTTCGAAAGTGTATTTTTGATTGAGGTTGTGACCTGCTACTACGGTTGCCACATTATTACCGTCTTTTATTTGGTCGATATAGCCTGCATCGAGAAAAGCCTCCACTGCAGTCTGCAAAGTAACAGCCACTGCAAAAGGGAATTTACCACCCAGTTTCTTCAATCGATTGAATACCGCTTCAGGGATACGGTTGCGGTATGTTTCGATCTTTGATTGGACATCATAGTCACCCATATCACCGCCTACCTTTGCATAGATCCGATCTGTTTCCAGAGATTTCCAATTGGTGATCGCAGATTTTCCAGCCAATAAATTCTCGATGAAATCCTCCAGATTGTCACCAATCGGCGTATTGATCGCCATCCCTGTCACAACTACCCGTTTTTTCGACATATACTATTTTTTAAATTGTTTTATTGTTATGCGTAATATACTTCTAAGATCGAATGTGAATAAATTTCACCATTCACCAGCACTTGGGCACTCATCAGTCCCATAAAATCATCGTCTTCTATAGACTTGACGCGAATGATCATATTGTCGCCCGGCATCACACTTTTATTAAAGCCGGCATTATGCACCCTTGTAAACAATCCCTTCACCGGAATGCTTTCCGCAGCGATCTCTACTGTGTTGTTTTTCATAAAAAAGGCCATACATAAACCCGCCTGTCCCATACTCTCGATCTGCATCACACCCGGATAAACCGGCATACCCGGAAAGTGTCCCGCGAAAATAGGGTCATGAGGATCCACAAAGCTACTCACTTCTATGACACCTTCTTTCAAATTAACCGCACGAATAGTGGTGATCAAAGCAAAAGGGGCGCGATGCGGGATTATTTTATCAATATCTGTTTTGACATAGTTCACTGCTATGGTGCTATCATCAGGCATTGATATAGCTGTGCGCTTCAACTGATGGATCAACTCTTCTTTTTCAATTTCTTCCACTGCTTACGGGTTGTATTTTTTTAATCATGTTAGATAAGATCTGACCCGGACCAACTTCTGTAAAAGTACAGCCACCCGTTTCCAATAACAATTCAACACTTTGCAGCCAATTGATCGATCCATCCAATTGGTTTACCATATTTTCACTGATACCCTTTTTATCATTAGGATAAAATTCAGCGGTAAAATTAGCGACGACAGGTATCTTGGGTGCATGCAGTGTTTGTTCAAAAACTACCTTTTCAAATTCCATCTTCAATGGAGTCATATAGCGCGAATGAAACGCACCGCTCACATTCAGCGGAATGTAAGTCAGACACTCGTCTTCAAAAAAATCAACTGCTTTAGCCAGATCGTCGATAGGGCCGGATATCACAATTTGTGTCGGTGTATTGATATTGGCAATATCTATGGTCGGGAAATGGGTAGCTAAATGCTCTTCCATTTCTTCGTGGGTGGCTCCGATCACTGCAGCCATACTGGTTTCACTGATGGAAAACATAAGTTCAGCACGCTTTTTTACGATCCGCAGGCCAGTCTCAAAATCTACTACCCCTGCTGCGCATAGTGCATTAAATTCCCCCAAGCTGTGACCCAATACGTAATCAGGAGCAGGATTTTCTTTTAAGTAATTCAGATAAGAAAGATAACTGACCAGAAATAAAGCAGGCTGTGTATAAATAGTTTTGGTCAGATCGTCATTTGGGTTTTTCAGACAAATATTCTTTATGTCAAATCCCAAAATGGCATTAGCTTTGGCTACGATCTCGGGATATGTTTGAAACAAACCATCACCCATACCTTCAAATTGAGAACCTTGCCCGGGAAACATTACTACTTTCGACTTCATTTTCCGATTAGCTTTATTTTAATTGTAATTAAATTCGACTAGTTTTTGTACTTCACCTTTCACTGCATATGCTGCTTCAAAACCCTCCTGTGCAGGTAACTTTTTTATTATCCAGTGGGCTTTGCCCTTATATTCCATTTCTTTCATTTCCTGATGTGCAAAATCTGCCAGATCGAACTGCGTAATATCGGCATTTAAACCTGTACCGATGGCTTTAATAAAGGCTTCTTTAAAAGTCCATAATGAAAAGAAAGTGCTCTGATCGAAGCTCCCGTTAGCAAAAATCAGTTTCTTTTCGGCCTCTGAAAAAGAAAAGTCGCAGAAAGTGTGAACATCCTGCATCTCCTTTATTTGCTCAATATCAATGCCTACTTCACTACCATTATATAATGCCAATAAACCAAGATCGGCTCTGTAGCTATGGCTAAATTCAATGTTTCCTTCAGCAAAAAAAGGTTTGCCGAAATTTGTATAACTATATTTGATATCAGCAGGTCTCACACCCAGATATTGAGCTAAAACATAACGTCTGAAAACATGATTGCAAATGTATTTGCGCTTATCCTTTTCATATACAAAACGCGAATAGCTCACTTTTTCTTCTTCTGATAATACAGGATTCTCCAATTCATTCAAATAATCCTCCTGTCTGAGTATGTATCGCCAAACATGCAATTCGTTTTTGGGAAGTGGAAGTGGAACAATCTCAGACATCGAAAAATTGATTTGTTTTAAGCAAGTGGTCTTGGGAACATACTATCCAATAAATAATCACGGAATTTTCTAGGTAGTATTTTGCTAAGATTATCAAGCAGATTAACATCCGATGCCGGGATGATCAGATAGGTCCTTTTGCCATTTGCTTCTTTTAAGATCTTAGTTGCGGCCTCTTCAGTTTTCATTAATTTTCTCGGCGTTTCTTTCTTCATCCAGTCCGGAGCATTTTTCACTTCTTCTCTGAACTGTGGTGTATCCATATCACCGGGTGTGGTACAATATACATTGATGTTTTTGTAGAGCAGTTCTCTCCGCAGAGATTCACCGAAATTAAGGATGCCAGCCTTAGCAGCACAATATATAGAATAGCCAGCTGCACCGATCAAACCAAAACCAGACGACACTAAAAGTACTTTTGAATTTTCCACTAAAAGCGGAGTGAGGATATATGCGGAAAGAATGGTGCCCCATAGGTCTACATCCAGATCCTGTTTCATTTCGGCAGCGGACTTATATTCAGAAAGCAATACCGTGGAAACTCTGCCGGCATTCAATATCAGGTAATCCAATTTTCCATGATCTTTTTGCACAGTAGCGTAGATGTTTTTCAAACCCGCCTCATCTGTAATATCACATGAAAAACCTGTTGCACTAATGCCCATGGCAGTCAATTCAGCTGTCGCTTTTGTAATGCGCTCCTGATTGCGGGCTACGATTATTACTTCATAACCTTCTTTCCCAAGCAGTTTTGCAAAAGATAATCCGAGACCGGATGAACCTCCCGTTATGAGTGCTACTTTTTTCATCAATTAGTAAGTTTTAATTTAAAATCAAATTTCTCAGCAGCGTCGATCACGATATCCGCAGCCCGTTTCAACTGTTCATGTGTATGCTCTGAAGTGATGAACATCCGTATTCTGGCTTCATTTTTTGGTACCGCCGGAAACTGAATGATACTGGTATCGAGGCCCGTTTTTTGTAAATAGTCATTTAATGCCAATGTCTTACTCTCGCTACCGAAATTTACGATCACGACCCACGAGTCACTGACTCCGAGGTCGACATTACCTTGCAAAAGGCTTCTGAAATAATTGGCATTGTCGATCACGCGTTTCCTTCTCTCATAGCCTATAGGCTGCATGGCCAGTTCTACTACTTTCACCATTCCTCCGGTCACAGCAGGGTCAAGTGCACAGGAGAACATACGGCATTTAGCATACCAATTGATATAGTGGATGATGTTTTTCTTGGCATATACTGCACCGCCCACACCGCCAAAGGCCTTGCTGAAAGTCATGACATACAGGTCTACATCTTCCAGCACGCCCTGCATCTCGCAGACGCCTCTGCCGTTTTCGCCCGCCACCAATGCAGAATGGGCTTCATCTACCAGAGTAAAGGCGCCATATTGCTTGGCCAGGCGAACGACCTCTTTCAGATTGCCGAAATCGCCGTCACCGCTATACAGACCTTCCACACATACCAATACGCGGGTGAAATCATCACACTTTTCTTTCAGCAGTTCTTCCAGATGCGCCATATCATTATGGCGGAAGTATGATACCTCACCTCCCGAAAGCTTTGCACCCTCTACGATCGACATATGTGCTGCCTGATCCATAATAACCTGATGACCGGGTTTTATAAACGCAGAAATAACGCCTAGATTGACGCTGTAACCTGCAGTAAATAAAGAGACGCCTCTATCCGGCAAAGCAAAAAACTTTTCTAAAGCCTGCTCCAGTTCCTGATGGATCTGATACGTACCGCTGATCACCGGCGAACTGGATGCGCCGAGGCCATATTTGGCTACCGCATCCTGCGCTGCCTTTATCACATCAGGGTGGTAGCTAAAGCCTAAATAATTATAGCTCGACAGATTAATAATGTGTACATCTTTGCCATTCTGGCGCTTCAGATCTATTTCAGGTTTCTGTGCAGCAGAGCGTATAGCCTCAAATGTGTATATATTTTTGCTGTTCAGTGTATTGAACCATTCGTCAAACAGATCGATCTCCTCCAGATCTGCCGACATATTCATCATAAACATATCGTAGGTGTAGGAAGCATATTTCTCGCGGACATGTGCCGCTAAATTCTCATCTAATGCCATAACTTAAGCTGTTTGTTTTTTACGCTTCTGTTCGCGTGTGTATATTTCCATGAGATTATCAAAGAAACTGGTGCCTTTGTCAACGTTGATGGTCTGGCCTGTGATAATATCGCAATAACCAGAACATAAAGCTACCATGGCTTCCGCCAGCTCTTCGGGCTGTATCCAATAACTATCGGGTACAAACTGTTTAGCAAAGGCTTCCAGCTCTTTGCCGAAAGTAGCTTCAAGTGATTTGGTTTTGATAGCGCGTGAGCGAACGGCGTTTATACATACGTCGAACTCTCTCAAACGGTAATTCATATATTTCACAAATACCTCCATGACAGTCTTGGATGCAGCCACATAATCATAGCCGATGGAATAATCATCAGGCCCGGTAGAGGAAACCCCTAAGATGTATTTTGGATAAGTCCCGAAAACCTTGTGAATAGCTTGTGTATAGGCTACCATAGGCCAGGTGGAATAGGATATACTTTGTTTCAGGCCTTTCAGCGTATAATCTTCAAAGCAATTGATCACCATGGCGGCAGAAACGTTGCTGATAAAGATATCGATCTTACTGATCTGATGTGCCTTCAGCCCCTCCAGCAGTTCATTTGTATCCTGTTCGCTGGCTACATCTGCTTGAGCCAGAATCGGCTTAATTGCATTATGCTCCTCAAACAAACGGTAAATGTCAGATTCGTTATGGTCACCCCAGCGATAAGTTAAAACACATAAGGCTCCCCTTTTTGCAAACGAAAGCCCTGTTTCCAAACCGATCCCACGTGTCCCTCCGGTAATTAAAACTGTTTTACCGGTAAAGTCTAAAAATGATTGTTTCAAGGAATTATTTTTTTGAATAGGCTTCGAATTTATCGATCAAACCTGCGATGTTTGTGATCTCTGACAATTCTGTACGAGGAATTTTAATCTTCATTTCGCGCATAGATCCTGACACTATCTCTACGATATCCAAGCTATTGGCTCCGTAGTCAGTGAATTTTTTTTCGGGTTGGATAGTTTCTGTTATACCGGAAACAGACTTTTTTAAATGCTTTTCGATAACCTGTAAGATTTCTTCTCTTGTCATTGTTGTTATGTGTTTTATGTTTACTTGATTATGTTAATTTTCCCGCAGATCGTGGAAACAGCATGCAACTATACTAAATTTTATAACAAGTAGTGCATTTTACACTCCAAATTATAGTTTTCGCTGAAATTACTGATGTTTTGGGATAAATATCGGTAGTAGTTGAATTATAACTTTAGTTTTATCGGTTTTCTCTCCTCTGCCCTTAACAAATATATAGGGTTTTCTTTTGCCCGCAATATACAATGATAAATATCATGAAATTTTGAAATTTGTTAACTAGGAATCAGAAGGTCAGCCGTTGGCTCACATCAAAGATTCATTATTGGGTCACATCTATTTGAATGTGATCTGATTGAGTGAGATTTCTGTAGGGGCGAGATATAATCTTTTAGTTAAACATCATGTCTTTGAGCAAATAAATGTTGAGGCTCACCACTATGAGGGCAATGACCCAAACGGCTGTTTTTAAGATACGCCCGTTTGCAAACTGACCCATCTTACGTTTGTCATTGGTGAAAATAACGAGAGGTATCACGGCAAAACTTAATTGCATAGAGAGTATGACCTGACTAAGAATGAGTAAACTACTCGTCCCTTTTTCGCCATACATCCATGTGACAATGAAAGCCGGGATAATGGCGATCAGTCTGGTGATCAAACGCCTTAGCCATGGATTGAGACGGATATTCAGGAAGCCTTCCATCACGATCTGTCCGGCTAGTGTACCCGTGAGGGTGGAATTCTGACCCGATGCAAGCAATGCCACCCCAAAGAGGGTACTGGCGAGTGTGGTGCCTAATAGCGGACTTAATAATTTATGTGCGTCCATGATATCGGCCACATCCTGATGGCCTGAGTCATGAAAGGCAGCAGCAGCGACCACCAGAATGGCAGCATTGATAAAAAACGCTGCCATTAGTGCCAGTGTACTATCTATTGTACCAAACTTGATGGCCATTTTCTTTCCTTCTGTAGTGCGAGGATAGTTTCGTGTCTGTACGATACTGGAGTGTAAATAAAGTGTGTGAGGCATTACTGTAGCTCCAAGAATTCCGATAGCTATATACAGCATTGATGGATTGGTCACTATTTCTGTCTTAGGCCAGAGGCCTGCCAATACCGGCATGAATGCGGGGTGTGACACAAATATCTCAAACAAGAAGCAGCCTAATATAATAATGATGAATCCGGCCACGATGCTTTCGATGAGACGGAAACCTTTGTATTGAAAAAACAATATAAGCAGCACATCAAAAGCCGTGATCAGCACACCTGCCACCAGCGGGATGCCGAAGAGCAGATTTAAAGCTAATGCAGAACCAATGACCTCTGCCAGATCGCATGCGGCGATAGCTATCTCGCAGAGTATCCATAGCGCAAAACTAATAGCAGGACGATAGCTGTCCCGGCAGGCCTGAGCCAGATCCCTTTCGGCTACCACACCCAGTTTGAGT
This sequence comes from uncultured Bacteroidota bacterium, assembly GCA_903917755.1. Classification (GTDB taxonomy): domain Bacteria; phylum Bacteroidota; class Bacteroidia; order Chitinophagales; family LD1; genus UBA1941. The sequence goes on along the minus strand of CAIXBT010000136.1, from coordinate 6,098 downwards.
GCAAGATGCTGAAGCGTGATACCGAATATGTTTGAAATGAAAATGACAGACAGTAATGTATAGCCGAATCTGGCACCACCGGCTATGTCTGTTGCCCAGTTTCCCGGATCCATATATCCGACTGCTACCATTAGCCCCGGCCCGGTGAAGGAGAGCAGCTTTTTCATGAAGCCTCCTTTGACTGGCACATGTATGGATGAAAATACCTCAGAGAGGGACTTATCCTTGTTTTGCCGAAGCCAACCATCAGGAGCGACTTTTGGGTTATCGTTGTTATCTATGGCTACAGCCTGTACTTTCATCACCAATATTTTGTTCTCGTTGATTTAGATGTTTCTTATTATTGAGCAGGCGCTATTTTAATTAGAATCAATCCAAATAATTCGATGTGAAAATATCTCGGGTAGGGTTTGTGAAAGCTGATAATAATCAGCTTGATTTATGATTTAAGCTAACAGCTATTTCAAAGAATGGAGGTCGGAATATCAACTCAACAAATGTTCCCACAGAGGCCCTTTAAGATTCTTGGCCTTCAATCTTTTTGTTTTTTCGGAAACATCAATATCGGGAAATATCCAGCTTCTTCCTGTGGCCGCTGCTCTAGGTTGCAGTGAAAGGAGATCAACGTTCTTTGAGAGATAGTATCGTGGTTCGAGCAGATCATCATTTCTATCTATTGTTCCATCCTTGATGGCCAGTTCATGGAGTTTGGTACCCGGGTAGATCCTCATTCCCACGAATGGAAAGAAAACAGTAGGACCTATCTTCTTAGAGTTTTGATATGTTTCATTGATGGTCTCATCTGTTTCGCCATACCCTGCCAGTATCATGAAATGTGCGAAGTGGATACCATGTTTTCTGCACAGTTCACTCTTCTCGATCACATCTCTGACCCTGAAACTTTTCCCGTACTTTTTTAAAGTAAGATCTGATAGGGATTCTGTACCGAATTCAACATGAGTCAATCCTGACTGTTTAAGTTTGATCAGTAATTTTTCATTCAGGTTTTTTACCGTAAAGTATGCCCCCCATTTGATCCTGATCCCGCTGCTGATGATCTTGTCTGCTAGTTCGTGGTTGTATTCATTTTCTATATTGAAGACAGAATCAGTAAAAAAAACATAGTTGATCCCTTTGTTGAAATAAAGGTCTTTCAGCGTATTCACTATTTCATCGGTATTGAGTGTTCTGATACGTGGCCCTTCGATGACAGGGTAGGAACAATAGATACACTTATACGGGCATCCTCTTTTGGTCTGTACATTCAGCATGCCGCTATGCTGCCAGTAGTAATCGATCAGATTGTTTTCGAAATTCAACGTCAGGTCCTGACAGTGATGTTGTCGTTTGTTGACTAACACTTTGCCGTTTTTGATATAAACCAGCCCTTCGATATTCGACGCATCAGTACCGAAGTCCATACAGTTGATCAGCTCCAGAAAGCTTTTTTCTCCTTCGCCATATATACCGAAATCTGGTCTGAGCAGATTGTAAAACCTTTCGGGAAAAATGGAAAACCCGGCTCCTCCTACAATGATTTTGGCATCACAAAGTCCCCTTAGTATATCGATCAACTCTTTGTAACGTCCAAAAAAACTTCCTCTGCTCAGGGAGTTTGCATCATCCACATTTCTGAGAGAGACACCTATGTATTTGGGTCTATGCAGATGTATGATAGATTGCAGTTCATCATAGCCATTCAGATACAGGTCATATACCACTACCTTATAGTGAGGCAGTTTTTCTTTTAAATAACTTGAAATATATGACAAACCTATAGGATAGACAGGATATGGTTTGTCAAATCGGTTAGCAGATATGAGTAGTATAGTTTGTTGTTTCATCGTGCCCAGAAATCATAATAGTTAAACCATTGCTCGGGGTACTTGCGCACCATGTTTTCCAATGCAATTGAAAATTCATCGATCATATCTTTTATGCTGCCTTCGTTGATCTTGGCCGGTGTGGCATAAAAATGATAGTGGTGATTTCCTTCCTTCATGGCAAAAACAAAAGAGTAGGGGATCCTGAATCTTGTAGCCAAATGAAACATGCCAGCCGGAAAATATGCACTCTCACTCATAAATGACGAAGCGAGCGCTTTCGTATTCTCAAGAAACCGATCGCCGGTCAAACAGATCAGCTCATTGTTTTTAAGAGCCTGATCAATTTCAAAGATGTGCGACATGTTTTTGCCCACTAGTATGAAATTCTTTTTTTGAGCAGCAGTGACCGAATCAAGGTAATCTTTGATCGCGGTATGTTCAGCATCCGTTCTGACTACATTTATTTTTGTGGCAAGGCGCTTTAAAAAATGGCCGGCGACTTCAATATTTCCAATATGTGCACTGATCATCATACCACCTTTGCCATCAGCTATCATATCTTCCAGATAATGCTCTCCTTCGAAGGTATAAGTGAAATCAACTGTCTTGATGCCTGAAAAGATAGCGACCTTGTCAATAATGACCTGCCCGAAAGCAAAGAAATTTTTATATGTAGCTATGATAGACTTGAACATGCCATATCCCATTCTTTTGTGATAGAAAGCATAAACAACTCTGCTATCTCGTGGAGAAAAAAGAAGAAAATAAAGTGCAACAAACACAAGTAAAAAGTAGGCACCGGTGAGACCGGAAAACCTGAAGAATAGCATGAATATTTTATACCCAAGCAATGTACCCCGTGATTTTCCTTTCCATTTGACGGGCATTCTATGTGTTATTTGTTCTAAATCTCAATTGCATGGTCGGTAAACGTAGGTTATTAGATAATTGAAAAATATGATTTTGATCAGTTAGCTATAAATCCTAATGTATTTGTTGCTATAGAAGGCTATAGTCAGGCCATATACGACAGCTTAATTATCCTTCTGCATAACCAGTTCTGTTTCCTAATGAAAGTCATAAGATAGCAGCGGGTTCTTCAACTAAATTTGTCGGAATTGCGAAAGTTTTCGCCATAAAACCCCAAAAATAATTTCACGGAAAACAAATCATTTATGAGAAAAACACTACCCCTGTTTGTTACGTTTTTATTCTGCACTTATACTTATGCGCAGACTCCCATCACAATAACAGGCGCTGATCTGCCCCGTGCAGGCAAAGCCTTTATTCTGGCTAATGACACAGCCGCTTCAATGACTATCAGTGCGGCGGGCAGCAGTCAGCAGATATGGAATTTCACATCGCTTACAGATCTATATCCCAAAGCTGCGGTTTATGATTCAACTTCTTCCACTCACTATGCCAGTCAGTTTCCGACATCTAATATATATACATATGGACCTTCGGCTTTTTTCGGAGCTTTGTATGGTGGTGCACCTGTAGCTTCTGGCGCGAACGGTTATACTTTTTGGAAAAGCGATACAGCCGGATTGAGAGTGATCGGCTGGGAAGCAGTAAACGGAGCATATGCTAATATGCCGATACATGAATCTCGTCCAGAACTGCTCATCGGAACTCCTGCTACTTATGGTACTTCATTTGCCGACACATCACATTGGTCTTTAGTATTGGGTGGTCCCGGAAGCATCGATACAGCATGGGTCAACAATCGCACTAAAACACTCACTGTAGATGCATGGGGCTCATTGACCACGCCATTCGGTAGTTTCCCCAATGTATTAAGGATACATGAAAATGTAACAGAAACAGACAGTGTGATAGCAACTTTCAATTCTACTGTTGTCTTCCAGATGGAGGTGCGTCGCACCATTTCCAATAACTATATGTTTTTGGCAAATGGTATCGGCTATCCATTGGTCACTATACAGGCAGATTCAAACAATCACATCAACAATGTAGAGTACATGATAGATACAGCCTGCGCAGTCTATTCAAAGGTCATGGGAATGATAGCCAATGACAGCGGTAATGTAATAAACAGCGGCATGGCTTATCTCTATCAGTATATTGACAGTCTGACTCCCATGCAGCTGATAGATTCGACAGTGATCGATAGCAACGGCGCTTATATATTTCTGCATATCACCGGGGGCAATTACATCGTATCAGCACAGGCATCTCTGACATCATGCCCTAGCTGCATTGCTACTTATTCAGGAAATGCAAATTTCTGGCTGAACGGAATGCGTTTCGATTCATATTGCCTGGACACTATACTTTCCAATATCATCCTTACTCAGCTTCCTCAACTGGCAGGCAATGCATTTCTAAGCGGGCTCATTCAATATGGCTTGGGTACACCAAAAACGGAGAGTACTTCAATGCCGGCCATTGGGATATTGCTGGAGCAGCTCCCGGGTGGTATCAAGGCGCACACCACATCAGATGCTTCCGGCAATTATTCATTCTCTAAAATTCCTTCAGGAACCTATAAACTCAGTGTCGATGTTCCCGGATTGCCGATGGTATCCACTTACACAGTCACTGTTACAGCCGTCGATTCATCTTTTACAAATTTGAATTTCACAGTAGATACTGTCGCGCACAAGGGTGGCATTTATGCAGGATATCCGCTCTCAAACACAGATATCAAGCCTGCACAGGTTTCTGTTTATCCTAATCCATCTGACGGACGCTTCAGCATATCTCTCGAATCGATAGCAGCAGGACCGATAGAGATCAAAATGTACAATACATTAGGACAAATAGTGTATGAGCAAAATACCAACACAAACAAAAACATTCTTGTCGAAGGAATCGCTTCGGGTATATATACTCTTCAGATAAGGACAGGAAATGAATTTATCAATAAGAAAGTTGTTGTAAAAAAATAGGATCAACATCAGCCGGATTAATGTGAGGAGATGGCTATCTTTAAAATAAATTATTGATAAACATGAAGCCTTTCGTTAAGCTTCTTTGGCTATGTATACTGATACCAGCATTGTGCATGTCGCAAACTAAGTATCAGATCAATGGGGTCAAAGTAATACAGTATGGTGATACTCTCCGAAATGCATGGGCTGGCGGACTTAATAATCCAGTCTTTTCGCCCATAGATCTCAATCAGGACGGCCTCATGGACCTGTTTGTATACGATAAGGCAGGCTGGAAGGCACTTTCATTTCTTAATACCGGCAGTCCCGGTCATCCATCGTTCACATATGCACCTCAGTATGATGGTATGTATCCGAAAGACCTGACCGATTGGGCTGTCATTCGCGATTATAACCATGATGGGGTAGGGGATATATTTGCACTCATACCGGGTGGTAGCATGGAGGTATATAAGGGCTATAGAAATGGTAATGATCTGACCTATGTTCTGGCTTATGCCAAACTCACTTATCCTATAGGTCCTATGCCTGACCACATATGGACCTTCTCGGACAATATGCCCGTGATCATGGATATAGATGGTGATGGTGATATAGATGTGCTGGCTCCGGATATAACTGCGGTGTCGCTTGACTACTATCAGAATATGGCTGTCGAAAGGGGCTATAGTCCGGATTCGATTGTCTTTGAACTGACAGATCAATGTTGGGGGAGATTTTTAGAAAACAGCAATGACTGTAATGTGACACTTGCTGCCTGTAAGAAGGAACTGTTGATCGATTCTTCTGATGGGGGTAGCCTCAGACATCAGGGTGGCGCCTGCTGCGGGTTTCATTATCGCCGAAATAGCCATGTCACGAGCCTTTTTGTGGCCGATATTTATTGCAACACAATGAAGTTTCTGGAAAATAGAGGCGATACTACATTTTCAGCCATTCAGAGTGTCGATACACTTTTTCCTTCCTATGATGTTCCTATCAATATGTCTCTTTTCCCCGCGATGTATTCTATTGATGCAGACAATGACGGATTTGAGGATCTTTTTGCGGTACCCTTCGCTAGCAATGCCAATGTGATAAGCCAGTCTGAAGATATCAATGTGGTCAAATATTATCACAATATAGGCGGGACAGATACTGTCAATAAATTTCATTATGAGGGAGACACGCTCATCAATAACAGCATCGTGGATGTAGGTACGGAGTCGCATCCGGTCTTCTTTGATTATAATGGCGACGGACTACAGGATATTTTGATAGGGCGGTTCGGGCAGTTTGTAGCGCCCGGCAATCCGATGTTGGGCACAGGTGGCAAAGCAATTTCAAGTCTTGAATTGTATAAAAATATCGGTAC